>JABMRA010000021.1 GCA_013202925.1 Candidatus Omnitrophota bacterium
CCTTACAGGCAATGGCGGAGAGCTTTCAGGGATAGCCGCGGTGTCAGTAAAAGTGCCGTCGGACAACACAGCCCGGATACAGGAATCCCACATTCTAATAGCGCATATCGTCTGCGAGATCATCGAAAATGCATTATAATAAAATAAAAACCCTGCCAGAACTGTTAAAGACCTTAAAAAAACTCAGGGCCAGGCGCAAGAGAATCGTGTTCACGAACGGCTGCTTCGACATCCTGCACGCGGGCCATGTCAATTACCTGGCAAGGGCAAGGTCTCTCGGAGACGCCTTGGTCGTAGGCTTAAACAGCGACGGCTCTGTAAGAAGATTAAAGGGGAAGGCCCGGCCGATCGTTACGCAGAAAAACAGGGCAAAGGTCCTGGCGGCATTAGCCTGCGTGGATTTTATTGTTGTGTTCAATAACCCTGCGCCATTCAATCTGATAAAGGCAATAAAGCCGGATGTGCTTGTAAAGGGCGGGGACTGGAAGATCAAGGATATCGTCGGAGGCGGATTCGTCAAATCCTGCAACGGCCGGGTAAAGAGCCTGCCGTACATAAAGGGGTTCTCGACAAAGGCCCTGCTCAGGAAAATAAGGTCTGGTTGACTTTTCCGTGCACGGAGAACTCAAATAGCCATGGAGCACAAACTTTTCCAAATCATAGATGCCAATCTGAACCGGACGCGCGAGGGACTGCGGGTCTGCGAGGACATCGCGAGGTTCGCGATAGCTGACAAGGCCATCACTGAATCCCTGAAGCGCATAAGGCATGCCGCAACCCAAGTATTGCTTAGGTCAGGGAACATGTCGCTAAAAAAGGTCCTGCAGGCAAGGGCAACGAAAAAGGACGCGCTGAAATTCGTTGATTTTAAAAAACGCCGCGGAACAGACATCGCAGATATATTCATGTCCAATATCGAACGTGTAAAAGAGTCGCTGAGGGTGCTAGAGGAATGCAGCAAGATCGTGGATGAAGGCGTAAGCCGCAAATACAGGCAGCTGAGGTTCAATACGTACGACGTTGAAAAAAGATCTGTTGAAAAGATAAAGGCGTCATGACGCAATTGGAATTCGCAAAACTGAATAAGGTGTCTCCGGAGATGCGGTATATCGCCAAACATGAAGGCATTTCTCTCGGCGCGCTAAAAAGCCGCATCAAAGACGGCCGCATTGTCATCATTAAAAATTCAAAGAGAAATGTGAGGCCCTGCGCGGTCGGCGAAGGCCTGCGCACAAAGGTAAACGCGAATCTCGGGACGTCGCAGGACAAGGCACAGCTCAAGACAGAGTTAAAGAAGCTGCGCGTGGCCATTGACTGCGGGGCTGATACTGTAATGGACCTTAGTACGGGCGGGGATATAAAAAAAATACTCTCGGCGATCCTGAGAAACTCTACAGTGCCCGTGGGGACAGTGCCTATTTACCAGGCTGCTGTAAAATCATGCAATGGAAAAGACCGCTTCTCTCGCATGCGAAAAGGGGATATCATGGAGGCCCTTGAAGAGCAGGCCGCTTTAGGGGTGGACTTCTTTACGGTCCATTGCGGGGTCACGCAGGATACGCTTACGCGGCTAAGAAGAAAAAAGCGGCTCATGCATATTGTCTCCAGGGGCGGCGCGATCCTCGCAGAATGGATGATCTCAAACAAAAAAGAAAATCCCATGTATGAATATTTCGACGACATCCTTAAGATAGCAAAAAAATACGACGTGACCCTGAGCCTGGGGGACGGCATGAGGCCTGGCTCGCTGGTAGACGCGACTGACCGGCCGCAGATACAGGAACTCATCATACTGGGGGAACTTGCGGAAAGAGCGAGAAAACACAGCGTACAGGTAATAATAGAGGGGCCCGGGCATATCCCTATCGACCAGATCGAATCAAACGTGCTTATAGAAAAGCGGATGTGCAACAACGCGCCTTTTTACGTATTGGGCCCTCTTGTAACAGACGTGGCGCCTGGCTATGACCATATAGTAGGCGCAATAGGCGGGGCCATGGCCGCGTTTTACGGGGCGGATTTTCTATGTTACGTCACGCCTTCAGAGCACCTGAGGATACCGGACGTGGCAGATGTAAAGAACGGCGTTATTGCCTCCAGGATCGCCGCGCATGCGGCTGACATAGCAAAGCGCGTGCCAGGCGCGTTGGACTGGGACAGGGAGATGTCCAGGGCGCGCTCAAAAAGAGACTGGGACGCGCAGATAAAAAAATCCATCGACCCTGTAAAATCCGGAAGTTACAGAAGATCCTCGTTGCCAAAAAATAAAGGCGTGTGCACGATGTGCAGTAGTTACTGCTCGATAAAGATTTCGGAAAGGCGTTTTAAATGAGCGAGATACTTGTCATTGGCTCTGTTGCCCTGGATACTGTTGCCACGCCTGCGGGCAGATTTAATGA
Source organism: Candidatus Omnitrophota bacterium (assembly GCA_013202925.1). Lineage (GTDB taxonomy): Bacteria > Omnitrophota > Gorgyraeia > Gorgyraeales > Gorgyraeaceae > JABMRA01. The sequence goes on from JABMRA010000021.1 coordinate 2,400, forward strand.
CGTGCTCGGCGGCTCAGCCACCTATTTTTCGATAAGCGCGAGTTTTTTCAGCCGGGTAAACCTGGTGGCTACTGTTGGAAAGGATTTTCCGGATGAATACAAGGCCCTTATAAATGCCTTTGGCGTGGACTTAAGGGGGCTTGAGACAAAGGCAGGCAAGACCTTCCGCTGGGAGGGCTCATATGTGGACGACCTGAACTGCGCCAAGACAATAAACACCCAGCTGAACGTATTCGCGGACTTCAAGCCAAAGATACCGGCGGAATACAAAGACAGTAAATATATCTTTCTTGCAAACATAGACCCTGACCTGCAGCTTTTTATACTGAAGAATTTCAGAGGCCAGCAGCTGGTGGGCTGCGATTCCATGAATTACTGGATCCAGAACAAAAACGCCTCGCTGAAGAAGCTGATGAAAGAGGTCTCGTTTGTATTTTTAAACGACGCGGAGGCAAGGCTTTTTTCCGGCGAGTCCAACATCATCAAGGCGGGCATGTTTCTCCTGTCCCTGGGCCCGAGATTCGCAATAATAAAAAGGGGCGAATACGGCGCGATACTTTTTACAAAGCAGGGGATATCGCTTCTGACCCCGGCGTTTCTCCTGGAGACCGTCTGCGACCCCACGGGCGCGGGAGATACATTTGCCGGCGGGTTCATGGGCATGCTGGCCAGGGCAGGCAAAGTGAACGACCAGGCCGTGCGCCAGGCGCTTTTGTACGGCTCTGTCATGGCGTCGTTTACCGTAGAGGATTTTAGCGTAAACAGGTTCCTGAAACTGAAAAAGAGGGACATAGAGTCCAGGTACAAAAAATTCAAAGACCTGACCATACCCTAAAGTATCCATGGGTGCGCAGAGCGCATTAGGTCCCTCGCGGCCTAATGCTTAAAAACAGGGACGCTCGGGATCAAAAATTTTTTCAAAATTTTCATAGGTCCCTCGCCGCATAGTAGAAAAAGTCAGGGCGGCTCGGGATCAAAAATTTTTTCAAAATTTTTGGCGGGTGTAGTTCAATGGTAGAACACGAGC
>JABMRA010000132.1 GCA_013202925.1 Candidatus Omnitrophota bacterium
AAAATGGTCAACCTCGAGATGGTCAGGCAGGGTTACGCGATGATATATACCTACCCGCCTAACGTAAAATATGTGGAAGAGTTCCTGGCTGCGCAAAAACAGGCAAGGGAAAATGGCATGGGCCTGTGGGGTGACCTGGATAGAAACATCATCCCTGCCTCTGAGGCAAAGGAAAATCTAGGCCTTATCAGGATGGTAGAGGCAGATGTCCTCAGTACATTCCTTTCAGATAACGTACTGATCCTGAATTGCAGGGACAATTTCAAGGTCGCCATATTCAGGAACAACCTTGAGTATTTTCCAAAAGAGGCCCTGCGTTCCCCTGAGGGTTATTTCAAATATAAGACCATCAGGGTCTATGGCGTAATCAAGGATTACAAGGGCTCCAGCGAGATAGTGCTCCATGACCCATCGCAATTGGAGATCCTGGAGTGAGGCAACTCATTGTAATTGTTGGAGTAAGGGCAATGACCTTGAATTTGACCTTTTTATGATGTATACTTGTATTAGAGAAAGCAGGAAGGAATCAGATTTTTCGGGTAAAACCGAAAAGGCAAACTGATCGAAAGATTGGGACGCAAAGCCGCGGGCCTAAATCTCGTCATTTTGACTTTTGTCAAAATGACGGACATGGTGGCCGGGTTGCCGAAGAAGCATGCGCCCATTCTTTCGATTTTTTTTAGTAAAGGTTCGGGAGAAGGGTATTTTATGCCTTTAAAAAGACATAGATTTAAAAAGTTGATAGTCGCTGTCAGCATGATTGTAGCATTTCTTTTGACTTACACACAGGACTGCGTTGCTGACTCGGTATCCATAAAAGGCGCCCAGAAGATACACAGGATGGGCGGTTATGTTATTTTGATAAACTATGAAACGCGCGACAGGTGGACAGACAGCCTTCTTTTCAAGGTCTACTGCACGTTTGAGAAAGGCGAGTTTACATTCGCGAGCAGTTCCATGAACAATCTGGAGCGCGGCTGGCACAAGACCCAGATAGCCATCTCTGACGTCATGAAAAAGCGCTACGGCTCTTTGCGCAAGTACAAGATCGATCTTTACCGCAACGGCATCCTCATTGACTCCCGAAAATCCTACTAAAATCTTGACTATTACCCACCACGGCAGTATAATTTAAAAAGATATGCGTAAGGCAGCCCGTATAACAATATTAATAGCTTGCCTGATCTTTTTTGCCTCGTCCGTCCTTGCGGCATCTTCTTTTATAGAGAACCTCTCTAAGATCCGGACATCGCGCGGTTATATCTTCAAGATAAATTATCAGACCAAGGATGAATGGACAGACGGCCTGATCTTTAAACTCTTCTGTTCGTTCAGCAAGGGTGCTGAGCTCTCCTTCACAAGCTCAGGGCTTCATAATATCAAGAAGGGATGGCACAAGACAGAGATACAGGTCCCAAGGGTATATAGACAGCGATACGGATACATCAAGGACTATAGAATAGAGATGTATCACAACGGTATACTTGTCTCGCTGAAGAGCCTGTAGGCCTCTTGCACCACCAGGGATAGTTTACACTTCTTGCAATGCAGAAAATGTAAACTATTTTTTTATCGGCGTTAAAGGCGTTAAACTCAAGGAGGGAGAAATGACCAGAAGGATCAGAAGGACAAAACAGAAAAGGAAGAGAAAAGGAAAGCGCCATGCCAAACGCTAAGAAAAGGATAGGCGTACTTACAGGCGGTGGGGATTGCCCGGGCCTGAATGCTGCCATACGCGCAGTTGCAAAGACAGCCATTCTTAAGCACGATATGGATGTCATTGGCATAAAGGATGGCTATGAAGGCCTTATAGAGAATAAGTCCATGCCACTTTCTTATGAAGACGTCTCAGGGATCCTGGCCGAAGGAGGGACATTTCTTGGAGCTTCCAATAAGGCGAATCCATTCAACTACTCTATGGGTGGCAAAAAACCAAGAGATCTTTCCACCCTACTATTAAGGAATATCAGGGCCATGAAGCTGGACGGCCTTGTATGCGTTGGCGGCGATGGCACATTGACCGTTGCTCATAAGTTGTATAAAAAGGGAGTGAAATTAGTCGGCGTGCCAAAGACAATAGACAATGACCTAAGGGCAACAGACCTGACTATTGGTTTTGATTCTGCTGTCATAACAGCTACTGAGGCAATAGACAAGCTTCATACAACTGCCCAGTCGCATCATCGGGTCATGGTCATAGAGCTAATGGGCAGGTATGCTGGCTGGCTCACACTTTACGCAGGCGTGGCAGGCGGCGGAGACGTAATTATAATACCTGAGATGCCGTACGACATCAAAAAGGTCTGCAAGGTGCTCATTGAGAGAAACAAGAAAGGCAAGAGGTTCAGCATTGTTGTTATCTCCGAGGGCGCCAGGCCAAAAGGCGGCAGGATGGTCGTAAAAAGGATCGTAAAGGATTCTGCTGAGCCAATTCGTCTGGGAGGTATAGGAAATAAGATCGCGAATGATATAGAGAAAAACACAGGACTTGCTGCGAGGGTTACGATACTGGGTCATCTCCAGAGGGGTGGGGCGCCTTCCCCGTTTGATAGAATGCTGGCTACGCGGCTTGGTTCATTCGCGTGTGACCTGGTGGCAAAGCGCGATTTTGGCAAAATGGCAGCCCTGAGAGGCAGGGATATCAAGGCAGTGGATCTAAAGGACGCGGTCAAGTCCATCAGAAGGGTAGACCCTGAGCACCCTATTATCAAATCAGCTATTGCCGTTGGTACCTCCTTCGGCATCTAGCAGAGTTTACATTCGTCTAGGCGGATGTGAAGTATTTTAGGTCATGAAGTATTTTAGGTCTTGACTTGGGCTGATTTTTGTGGTATAAAATAAGCGGCGACTGAAACGAGCTCTTTTTCGGCAGCTCGGTTACCTTGTCGGAGAGGTGGTTGCCTTTTAGCCTCGTCCGCCTTAGGCGGACGAGGCTTTTTATTTGTGCCGGGAGATGATATGCGAGGCATGATAAGAGAAAATTTATGGCAGAAAAAACGAATATAAGAAATATAGCTATTATTGCGCACGTTGACCATGGGAAGACCACGCTTGTAGATAGCATACTGCGCCAAACTCACGTAGACCGCAACATTGAAGAAATGGGCGAGTGTATCATGGATTCTATGGATCTGGAGCGCGAGCGCGGCATTACTATCAAGGCCAAGAATGCCAGTGTTATTTATAAAGACACAAAGATCAATATAGTGGACACGCCCGGACACACTGATTTCGGAGGAGAGGTTGAGCGGACTTTAAGAATGGTGGACGGGGTTTTACTGCTGGTGGATGCCAAGGACGGGCCGATGCCGCAGACCAGATTTGTACTCAGAAAAGCCCTGGAACTGGGGCATAAAGCAATAGTTGTAATCAATAAAATAGACATGGCTGATGCCAGGATAGACTATGCAATAAACCGTACGTTTGATCTTTTCTGCGAGCTTGACGCGACAGAGGAGCAGTTGAATTTTCCGATTGTTTACGCTTCTGCGTTAAAAGGTTTCGCGACATTGGACCAAAGCAAACATTCGGAAACAATAGCGCCTCTTTTGGACACTATCCTGGAAACAATACCACGCCCTGCGGTAAATCCGGATGCGCCTCTTCAGATTTTAGTGTTAGCGCTTCTTTCGGATTTTTATAAAGGCAAGATGGGTATAGGAAAAATTACAGCAGGCTCTATCGCAAAGGGCATGAATGTTATTCTTGCCCGAAGGGACGGGAGCCAGAAACTTTGCAAGGTCACAGCTATTTTAAGTTACGAAGGCCTTAAGCAGGTAGAACGCGATAGCGCTGAATCAGGAGAAATAGTCGCTGTGGCAGGATTTGAGGAAATAGGCATAGGTGACACTATAACTGATGCCGATAATCCTTCGCCGCTTAATCCTACTGAAATAGAAAAACCGACTGTCCGAATGGTGTTCGGCGTAAATAAAAGCCCTTTTGCCGGAAGAGACGGTAAATATGTTACTTCCAGAGCGCTTCGCGAAAGGCTTTTTAAAGAGATTGAGACAAACGTATCATTGCGGGTGGATGACACAGAAA
>JABMRA010000133.1 GCA_013202925.1 Candidatus Omnitrophota bacterium
ATTTCATAGAGCCGGGTGTTTGTGAAAAAATAATAAAAGGGGTCGAGAAATGGAAAAAGACAAAATAATCATAGCGCTCGACGTAAATACGATCAAAGAGACACAGCGCCTTCTGGATATACTGAGTCCGCACGTGAGGATCTTCAAGGTCGGCATGGAGCTTTTTTATTCCTGCGGCGCAAAGGCAATAGAACTTATTAGAAAACACGACAGAGAGATCTTTCTGGATTTGAAATTCCACGACATACCGAATACTGTCAGGAATGCTGCCAGGGTCGCCGCAAAGATGGGTGTATTTATGTTCAATGTCCATGCATCCGGCGGAACCAGCATGATGAAGGCAGCATTGGAAGGCGCGGAAGAGGAGAGCGCGAGATTGGGCGTGGATAGGACGAGGATTTTAGGGGTAACTGTTCTTACCAGCGTGGATGCGACACAGGGACAGGTTTTAACCCTTGCCGCATCAGCAAAAAAAGCAGGATTGGACGGGGTAGTGGCCTCTCCTAAAGAGGCAGCTGTAATCAGGAAGGAAATAGGAAAAGATTTTCTCATTGTTACGCCAGGAATAAGGCCGGAAGGAAGCGAAAAACAGGACCAGAAGAGGACAGCCACCCCGCAGGAGGCCATGCAGGCAGGTGCTGACTACATTGTAATCGGCCGGCCAGTGACAAAGGCAAAGGATCCTTTAAAGGTGTTGGAAGGGATATGGTAGATATGGGACAAAAAGAGATATTGGAGGTATTTAAAAATACAGGCGCGCTTTTAAAAGGGCATTTTAAATTGTCCAGCGGCCTTCATAGCGGCGATTATTTACAGTGCGCGCGCGTGTTACAGCATCCCGAGCATGCCGAAAAGTTATGCAGCCAACTGGCAGAGCGTTTTAAAGGGGACGGGCCTACATGCGTTGTTGCGCCTGCGCTTGGAGGCGTGGTTGTCTCTTACGAAGTTGCCAGGGCCATGGCTGTGCGTTCACTTTTTACAGAGCGCAAAGACGGCAAGATGGTCCTGCGCAGAGGCTTTGAAATAAAGTCGGATGATAGAGTCCTGGTAGTAGAGGATGTCATTACTACGGGCATTTCCACAAAAGAGGTTTTGGAGGTGGTTAAGGCCACAGGTGCCAGCATAGTAGGCGTTGGAAGCATTGTAAATAGAAGTGGAAAAGATATAGATTTTGGTGTAAAATCAATTAGTCTAATAAACTTAGATCTGCCCATTTTCCCCCCGGAAAATTGCCCTTTATGCAAAAAAGGGCTTGAGATTACAAAACCAGGCAGTCGCTAGTGCTCGATTCGCACAACCAAAATGCTTTCCCATTTTGTCATTGACTAAAATGTAAAGCATTTGAGGAGTCTTGTTATGGCAGAAAAACTAAAAGGGCTTCTTGAAAAGATCAATGAGGAAGGCGTAAAGCAGGCAGAGGAGAAGGCCAGGGCCATAGAGCTAAAGGCAAAAAAGGCAGCGGAGAAGATTCTAAAGGATGCAAGGGGCCAGGCGCAAAAGATAGTAGAAGGCGCTGAAAGCGAGGCAGAAAAAACAAGAGAGACAACAGAGATCACCTTAAAACAGGCCTCAAGGGATCTGATACTTTCTCTCAAGGACGAGATCAGGAAGATCTTCAATAAGATCATTGCCGGTGATACGGAAAAGGCCATGTCCGCGCAAGACATGGCAGGTATTCTGGGCGATCTGATAGAAGGATATATTGAGGGAAATGGAAAGTCTTCCGATGTAGCCGTATTGTTGAAAAAAGAAGACCTGATCAAGCTCAAAAATACATCCATTACAAAATTGAAGCAGAGATTAAAAGAAGGAGTCGAGTTCAGGCCGTCGGCAAATATCAATGCAGGACTCTCTATAAGCTTTGATAAGGGCAAGTCCTTCTTTGACTTCACTGATGAGGGTCTCGCAGGGGCGCTTTGCGCGTACCTTAACCCGGAACTTTCAAGATTATTAAAATGAGAGAATATTATTACCTCATAGCAAGCCTGCCCATGCTTGAATTTGGCACGAAGATGCCGATTTCGTACGTAGATTTTCTGAAACGCTCTCGCGAACAATTAGAATCAGCTGACATGGGGATTATTGAAAGAATAAAGACAGGCCCTTTTGAAGATACAGAAGATCCTTCGCCGACATTTAAAGAATGGAAACTATTTGCCAGGGCCCTTAGAAATGAGATAGCACGTTATAGGGCAGCCAGGACAGGGAAGGACCCTTTAGAGCATATAAGGGGCGGGAACTATCCAGATCCTTTTGTGTCAGGGTTTGCGCATTGGGCAGTCCACGAGGATTCTCCTATCGAGGCAGAGCTTTATCTGGACCGCGCAAGATGGGAGAAAATAGAAGAGCTTGAAAAAGGGCATTATTTTGACATTGATTTTCTGGTTACATACGCATTGAAGTTACAGATCCTTGAACGCTGGGACAGGATAAATTCTGAAGGCGGCATGGCGCTCCTCCAGGCACTGCTAAGTGAGTCCGCCTGAGGCGGACGAATTTGAGGAGAAAAGATGGCGGATAAGAGATACGGAAAGATTGCCGGGATAAACGGAAACATGGTGATCGCGGAGTTCTCCGACTATGTGGTACAGAACGAGGTCGCATACATTGTGCACGGGAATGAGCAATTGAAGTCCGAGGTCATTCGCGTAAGAGGCAACAGGGCAGAGCTGCAGGTCTACGAGGATACAAAAGGTTTGCGGATAGGAGAAAAGGTCGAGTTTACAGACGAGCTTCTCTCTGTTGAATTAGGGCCCGGACTTTTGGGCCAGATATTTGACGGACTTCAGAATCCTTTGCCGCAGCTGGCCAAGAAGTGCGGATTTTTCTTAAAGCGCGGGGTGTATCTTGAGGCATTGCCTGACGAGGCGAAATGGGAATTTACACCGTCTGCCAAAAAAGACAAAACGCTCAGGGCAGGCCAAAAACTCGGCTCTGTCAAAGAAGGTATCTTTGACCACTGGATAATGGTGCCGTTCGGCCTGAACGGAGAACTGCAGATAGAAGCCATTGCAAATAAAGGCAAGTACGATTTAAGACACACGATTGCAAAACTCAAAGACGAACACGGCAATATCCATAATGCCGCGATGCAGCAGATCTGGCCTGTAAAGATCCCCATTACAGCATACGCTGAAAAATTAAAACCTTCCGCGCCGCTTGTCACAAAGATGAGGATAATCGATACCCTGATGCCGGTCGCGCTCGGCGGCACTTATTGCGTACCAGGGCCTTTTGGTTCTGGAAAGACAGTTCTGCAGCAGCTTATAAGCAAGCATGCAGAGGTGGATATCGTAGTTGTAGCTGCATGCGGTGAAAGGGCGGGCGAGGTTGTTGAGACATTAAGGACATTTCCTGAACTCACAGATTCGCGGACCGGAAGGCCTTTAATGGAGCGCACAGTGATTATTTGTAACACTAGCTCTATGCCTGTTGCCGCAAGGGAGTCCAGTGTCTATACAGCTGTCACAATCGCAGAATATTATCGCCAGATGGGCCTGAATGTGCTTTTGATAGCTGACTCTACTTCGCGCTGGGCTCAGGCAATGCGCGAGATGTCTGGCAGGCTTGAGGAGATTCCAGGGGAAGAGGCGTTTCCCGCGTACCTTGAGACAAGGATAGCTTCATTTTATGAGCGGGCAGGGGTCGTGAGGCTGAATAGCGGCGCAATCGGCTCCGTAACCATAGGCGGGGCAGTAAGCCCTGCTGGAGGGAATTTTGAAGAACCTGTTACCCAGGCCACCCTCAAGGTCGTTGGTGCATTTCATGGTCTTTCGAACAACCGGGCGAACGCAAGAAAATACCCAGCCATAGATCCCCTAGAGAGCTGGAGTAAATACGGGAGTTTTATCGACCAGAAAGAAAGGCAGGCAGCGCAAAGGATTTTGAGAAAAGGCAGCGAGGTCAACCAGATGATGAAGGTGGTGGGAGAGGAAGGCACGCCCCTGCAGGACTTTGTTATATATCTAAAAGCGGAATTTCTGGATTCAATATACCTGCAGCAGAATGCATTTGATGAAGTGGACGCTGCAACTACAAAGGAAAGACAGGCCCACGTCTTTCACGTGATTTACGAGATCCTGGAAACCGGGTTTGACTTTGGAGACAAGGATTCTGCGAGGAGGTTTTTCCATGGCCTGAGGCAGAGATTTATTGAATGGAATTCGATAGAAGGGAACACAGAAGATTTTTCTAAAAAGGAACAGGAGATAAAGAAAATAGTTTCTGAAAGAGTGAAAAAGTCAAAAGAGGACGCGGCTTACGGAACATAGTGAGCGTAAGCCGCTGTCCGAATTTGTCCCCCCTTCATGCTTTCAGCATGAAAGCAGGGGGGATTAATTCGCACCTTCAAAGAAGAACAAAGGAGATACAGTTACAAAAATAAAAGATTTTTGTAACTGTAGTGCTCATTAAATGCAAAAGATATATAACCGTATAATCCAGATCGCAGGCAATGTCGTAACAGTCGAGGCAAAGGATATCGGATACAGGGATCTTGCCGAGATCACCTCAAAGACAGGAAAGTCCCTTGCCCAGGTAATAAGGATGGACGGGGAACGTGTACACCTACAGGTATTTGCAGGAAGTCGCGGCGTGTCAACAGGTGACAAGGTAAGGTTTCTAGGCCATGCCATGAGGGTCTCTTTCAGCGAAAATCTTTTGGGCCGCATATTTAATGGCGCAGGCCTTCCAAGGGATAATGGGCCAATGCTGGAAGAAAATATGATAGAAGTAGGGGGGCCGCCTGTAAATCCTGCCAAAAGGATCATACCCAGCAATATGGTGCGCACAGGCATACCCATGATAGATGTGTTTAATTCTTTAGTAGAGTCGCAGAAACTTCCTATATTTTCTGTCCCAGGAGAGCCATACAATGAGGTGCTTGCGCGCATCGCAATGCAGGCAGAGGTGGATCTGATAATACTCGGCGGCATGGGCCTGAAATACGACGATTATCTATTTTTCCGCGACACCTTGGAAAAACACGGATCGCTTTCCCGCTCAATATTTTTTATCCATACCGCGTCAGACCCTACTGTGGAATGTCTTCTTGTCCCTGACATAAGCCTGGCCGTAGCAGAAGAGTTCGCCCTTAAAGGAAAACGCGTGCTCGTGCTCCTGACTGATATGGCGAATTTCTGCGATGCCCTCAAAGAGATCTCTATTACCATGGAGCAGATACCTTCGAACAGGGGCTATCCTGGCGATCTATACAGCCAGCTTGCAGCAAGATATGAAAAGGCAGTTGATTTTGATACAGCGGGTTCTATCACGATCCTTGCTGTCACCACCATGCCTGGCGATGACGTTACCCATCCCATACCGGACAATACCGGTTATATCACAGAAGGACAGTTTTATCTCAGGAATAAATCCATCGAGCCGTTTGGTTCGCTTAGCCGTCTTAAACAACAGGTGAACGGAAAGACCAGAAAAGACCACAGGACTGTCATGGACAGGATGATGCAGCTATTTGCGGATTATCGCTCGACGCTGGAAAAACAGACAATGGGTTTTCGTATGAGCGAATGGGACAAGAAACTTTTGAAGTACGGGAGACTTTTTGAGGAAAAGATGATGGACCTCTCCGTGAATATCTCCCTTGAGAAGGCATTGGATCTGGGATGGGAGATCCTCTCAGAGTGCTTTGAGCCTTTTGAGGTGGGCGCAAAGACAGAACTTATAGAGGAATTCTGGCCAAAACAGCTATAAGTTGTAAGTTTTAAGCTATAAAAAAGAAAAGATATTTTAGGCTTAGAGCTTACGGCTTACGGCTTAAAGCTGAAATATGGCGAAGATTAAATTTACCAAAGGCGAATTAAAAAGGCAGCGCGAGGCATTAAAGCAATTCACGCATTACCTGCCTATTCTACAATTAAAAAAGCAGCAATTGCAGGCAGAGATACAGCATGTGCACGAGAGGTCGAATCTAAAGATACAGGAGATAGATAGCTTAGAAACGGGAATAAGCGAATGGGCCTCTCTTTTGAGTGAGCCGGGAGATTATGTCTCTGATTGGATAAGGCCGAAGAGGATCCGCATAGGCGAGGCGAACATCGCAGGCATTGATATACCGACCTTTGAAGGCGTGGATTTCGAAAAGACAGATTATGACCTGTTTCTAACTCCTTTGTGGGTGGACAGGGCGGTTGAAAAAATCAGGGAACTCGCTGGATTGCTGGAGGAAGAAAAGATATTAAGGGAGCAAAAGAAGATCTTAGGGCATGAGTTGAGGATAACGACCCAGCGCGTGAATCTGTTTGAAAAGATAAAGATCCCTGAGGCGAGAGAGAATATACGCCTCATAAGGATCTATCTCGGAGACCAGCAGACAAATGCAGTGGGCCGCTCCAAGATCGCAAAGAATAAGATAGAGAAATTAGAGGAAGTGCTCGTATGATAGTCAGGATGAAGAAGATAATGGTCCTGGTCCAGTCAAAGGATGTTGCCTCTACGCTCAATGCCCTGGGAAGGGCCGGGGTATTGCATATAGAGCATCAGGAGGTCCCGCAAAGTGAAAACCTGACAGCTCTTAAGGAAAGATATGAATCTCTTTCAAGGGCAATAGCTATGTTGCCTGAAGCAGAAAACCAGAGGGATGTACCGGAAGCAGGAGATATTGCCCGTGAGATCCTGAATCTCCTCGACGAGAAAGAGATAGTTTTGGAAGGACTGAAGAAGGTAAAAAGATATATAGATATTTGGGCAGAATGGGGTGATTTTGACCCAGGCCTTATAGATGATTTAGAGGGCAGAGGGATTTTAGTCAGGCTTTGCAAGATCACCAAGAAAGAGGCGAAGAATGTCCCTGAAGATGTAATACTGGAACAGTTATTCAAAAAAGGAACAATCCTGTATTGCGCAGTTATATCAAGGGAAAAGATTAGTTTTCCTTTTGAGACATTGGCCTTGCCGGAGAAGGGCCTGGGGGAGATGATCGCGGACCAGAACGCCCAGGAGCGCAGGATAAAGGAGATAGATACAAGACTGGCCGGGATCGCGCAATATAAAAATTCCCTGTCTTCACACAGGAGGCGCCTCGAGTCTCTTATGGAATTCAATAAGGCAGTCGCAGGCAAGGGCGTCTTCCAGAGCGTTTCATATCTAAAGGGGTATTCTCCGGTCTACAATGTTGATTTACTTGAGAGATTGGCGGAAAAAGAAAAATGGGGCATTGTCATAGAAGACCCTGATGAGAATGACAACGTGCCGTCCCTCATAAAGAATCCCAGATGGGTGGAGATAATAAGGCCCATGTTTGGGATGATAAAGATCATCCCCGGCTACAGAGAGGTGGATATAAGTTTCTGGTTCCTGCTTTTCTTTTCCGTATTTTTTGGCATGCTCGTGGGCGATGCAGGATACGGGGTCGTATTTTTCTTTGCAAACCTATTCTGCCACATAAAGTTCAGAAATAAGCTCGAGAGCAGAGCCATATTTTTTCTTATGTATGTCTTGAGTGTCTGCGCAATCGCGTGGGGTGCATTGACAGGCACGTTTTTTGGCCAGGCATGGCTTCCCCAGAGAATGGAGCCGCTCCTGCCGTTTTTAAGAGAAAACAGAAACATCCAGGCATTATGCTTTTTTATAGGTGCATCGCATTTGAGCATAGCGCATGTGTGGAGGTTTATCCGCAAGATGCCGTCTATAAAGGCATTTTCCGAGGCAGGCTGGGTATGCGTGTTGTGGACAGCGTATTTTCTTGCAAGGTCCCTGATCCTGGGCGATGCCTTTCCTGAAGAAGCGAAAGGACTTTTTATAACAGGCACGGCCTTGATTATTTTATTCACCAACCCCACTAAGAATATTTTTAAGACAGTTGGCTCGGGTATAGGGGATTTTCTTCTTCGCATTGTAAATAGTTTTACAGACCTTGTCTCGTATATACGCCTATTTGCCGTAGGCGCAGCAACTGTTGCTGTGGCAGACGCGTTCAACCAGATGGCCTCAGGCATAGGAGGCGGAAATTTATTGGCCGGATTTTTAACAGCATTCGTGCTTTTATTCGGACATACATTGAATATTTTATTAGGCGCCATGGCAGTACTGGTGCACGGCGTGCGATTAAATGTCCTGGAATTTTCAAGCCACCTGAATATGGAATGGTCAGGCACAGAATATTCACCCTTTAGAGGGAAAGGAGATTAAGATGGATGCGAATCTATTGTTACAGTTTAAGGATCTGGGCGTTGCGGCTTCACTTGCATTTGCCGCAATCGGCTCTGCTCTCGGCTCAGGCGCAGCAGGCATGGCTGCTGTCGGCTCATGGAAAAAATGCTTTGCGCAGAATAAAAACGCGCCTTTTATCCTCACTGTATTTGTGGGAGCGCCTCTCTCTCAGACAATATACGGCATGATTGTAATGAACGCCCTACTGGAACTGGCGAAGAAAGGCCAGTTTATGTGGAGCGCGGGGATCCTGTGCGGCATCGCAATGGGCGTATCAGCGTGGATGCAGGGAAAGGCTGGTGCAGCAGCATCAGATGCAATGGCAGAGACAGGCAAGGGTTTTGGAAATTACCTGATGGTCCTCGGAGTAATCGAGACTGTTGCGCTTTTTGTAATGGTGTTCATCCTGATGGTCATAGGTAAGTTTACACCTTAGTCATTGACTATATTGTATAGCACTCAAAGGGGCGGTTAGCTCAGTTGGTAGAGCGCTTCGTTTACACCGAAGAGGTTTCACAGGTTCGAGCCCTGTACCGCCCACCAGAAACAAAAATACAAAATTTGGGGACGTAGCGTAGCTGGCTTAACGCGATAGATTGTCGATCTATAGATCGCGGGTTCGAATCCCGTCGTCCCCGCCATATAATTCAGAGGAGAGTAATTTTCCTCACAAACCCTACTTATCGTCGATAAGACAATAGGTAGGTTTTTTTATTTTCCTTAAAACCTTGGTATTTCTAAGGTTTTTGTCAGGTTTTGCTGCCTGTCATTCTCGCGAAAACAGTTATAAATCTTATGCCTGAAGAAGATATTATTATGACATTACGCATGGCATCGGCAGCCTTTATGGAATACGTGGCCTTGAGCTCTAAGATAACATATGTACAGGAGCAGTTTAAGGA
>JABMRA010000022.1 GCA_013202925.1 Candidatus Omnitrophota bacterium
CGCGAACTTCGAGCGCATCCGGCTATACTGGAAATCGCAATCGCTATTAAAGCTACCCATATAAAACGCTTCATGCGCACCCCCATTTTTAAATCAGCTTTCTAGCCGTCACTAAGAGGGATTTCATGCGACCCCTCGCTTCGCTCGGCGTGAAATTCGGACTCACAGGTTACGTCGCTCCGCTCCGTAACCTGTATCCTCATTTCACTTAGGTAAGGTAAAATAAAAGTTACTCCCTTTGCCCTTTTCGCTTTTGACCCACATCCTCCCGTTGTGAAGGACGACGATATCCTTTGCTATAGGGAGCCCGAGGCCAGTGCCCTCCTTTTTCTCGGCAGTGACCCTTGTAAATTTATCGAATATCTTATCTATGTTTTCCGGCGCCACGCCTTCGCCCGTATCCGACACCTCTACCATTATCTCCTTCTCGAGGTTTACGCTCTTTATTGTTATGGATCCGCCTTCAGGGCTGTATTTTATCGCATTGCTCAAAAGATTGATAAATACCTGCGTGGTCTTATCCATATCAGCTGTTATCTCCGGCATATCCTTTGCGAGTTCTTTCTGCAGGACCTGCTTCTTGTCCTTCATTGTCTTGGTAAAGGCCTTCAGGTTCTCATCTATTATCTTATTTATATCCACCTTTTCCTTTTTCAGCTGCATCTTGCCTGACTCTATCTTTGATATGTCCAGGAGGTCGTTTACGAGCCTGGCCAGCCTGTTCGCCACGCTTACAGCGCCGTCCAGCATCTCCTTTTGTTCAGGCGTCACATTGCCAAGCCGGCCCTTGATGACCATGTCTGTGTTGCCTTTTATAATCGTCAACGGCGTCCTGAACTCATGCGCCACATTTGCTACAAAATCAGATTTTATCCTGTCGAGTTCTTTCAATTTTCTATTGGCTGCCTCCAGCTCCACCTTCTTTGCGGCTATCTCTTTTTGCAGGCGCTCTCTTTCCCTTGCCGCGCGAAACGTATTAAGGGCATTGAGGATGACAAGCGGCAGGCCATTTTCAAAACCCTTGTCGCGTATTACATAGTCATAGGCGCCCTGGCGCATTGCCTGGGTAGCAAACTCCTCATCCCCTTTGTCAGCCATCATTATAGCAGGGCCCTGGAGGTCCTTATATTTCAGGTCAGAGAGTATCTCGAGTCCATTGGCCCCTGGAAGATCGTAGGAAAGAAGCACTACGTCAAATCCGCCCTCCTCGACCCTTTTAAGCACATTCTCCTCTTTCTGCGCCCATGATACCTCATATGAAACGCCGGAAGAGGGCTTGGAAAGGATGTTTTTTATCTTCATTATATTCTGCGAGTTAAATTCTATTATGAGTACCTTCAAGGCCTTGTCTTCCATAACCTGGCACCTGCCTATCTAAGTGCTAACGCCTTTATCTCTTCAATGCGCGAGGCGGTTTCCTCTTCGCCTCTCCTGATGAAACTTCTGAGAAGATGAAAATCGATCGAAGTAGCATCCGGAAATACCGGATGCAGCACCACGTCTGCCTTTTTGCAGCTATTTTCAGCCAAGACATACTCCATGGACTGCATAGTGGTCATGATCACGTCAAATATATTCGGCGTAAACACCTTTCTCAAAAACCTTCCTGCCTGGATCCCTAATTTTATATAGAATGGGCTGTTGCGCATCAGGTTCTCTTCCTCGCCCATCCTCTTCTTCAGCAGCATATTCCTCTCGTGTATATCTCCTGGGCCGGGCAGGACATTCACTGCTATTATTTTCTTTACGCCATGCCTCAGCAGTATATCCACAGGGACAGGATCCGAGACCCCGCCGTCAATGATCATCCGCCCTTTTTCCGTCTTGGGCTCGAATATGCCCGGCACCGCTATGCTCATATAGACGGCGTCTACAAGCAGGCCTTTTTCTATTGCGAGCGTCTCCCTGTTCGCCAGGTCATATACCATTATCTTAACAGGTATTTCCAAATCTTCAAATGTTTTTTCTCCCAAAATGCTTCTCAAGAATCCCTTGAGCCTCTTCCCGGCCAGGATGCCTGATACAGGTACGGTAAAATCCAGCAGCCTTAAGATGTTAAGTTTTTTACTGAGTCTTTTTGCTGCGCGCTCTATTTTATCCGGGGAAAAGCCGAGGCCCAGCATACTGGCTATAAGCGCGCCTATGCTTGAGCCTGATGCAGCGTCTATGGCTATCTGGTTTTTCTCCAAAACCCTTAGTACGCCGATATGGGCCAGGCCAAAGGCAGCGCCGCTGCCGAGCGCCAGCCCCAGAAGCTTACCGGCCTCTCTCTTTGCGATGCGCGTAATGGCCTTTGAGCATGCCGATGCCGGGGATTTCAAGACAAGGGGAATGCCTTTTGAATCTATGAGCTGTTCCGTAATGCCGGGCTCTGGCACAACAGCCCATACATCCCTCTTTACCAGCCACGACATCTCATCCACTGAAAACTTGTCAAATATATCCAACCTGTTCACAACGACCTTTATTCTCTTGTGCGCCTCTTCCAGCCCCTTCTTGAGCATTCCTTCCAGGAATGTATATGCATTACCAAGGCCTTCTCTAGAAGAATCTACAAAGAGATGGATCGAATCAGAACGGGAAAGCGTCTCGTATACTGATTCATCCGCCTCAGCCGGAAGGTCGATTACGATATATTGATGATCATCCGTGAGCTCTTCGAGGCGCTGCTTCTCGCTCTCCTTAATAAGCGCTACCCTGGCATGAGCAACACTGTTAAGCGCTGCTGCCAGATTTACAGCATAGCCTGTCTTGCTGCGCGCATTTGTGCTGCTATATACGGATATGATCTTACAAGAACGCCTTTGCTCCCCCATGCCCCTCCGAATGCTTGACCATTTAGTCCAGGACTAAATGGACAAGCATTTTTTGTGATGCCAGATCCTCTTTGAGGCAGGAAAGCCTATTCCCAGTAAAAGCGC
>JABMRA010000134.1 GCA_013202925.1 Candidatus Omnitrophota bacterium
AGATAATCACAGATTTCGTGTACAATTCGTGCTTTACAGATGATCGCAGATATAAGCATCTGTGATCATCTTGTATCTTTTAATCTGTGGTCATCTGTGTATTGAAATTCTATTGAAGAATCTTACCAGTTCTCAACAATCCGATTTACTATTCTCCTGGCCAGATCCTGCATGGCATCCCTCAGCGCCGTAGTTTCAGTCTTCTGCAGGGCCCCTGTGGTAAAGTATGTGGCGTCGCCTGTTATATTCTTCTCTTCAAACAGGACCTCTGAATCCCTGGCGCCTTCCAATACGATATCGCAGACCAGGGTTATCCTGTATTCAGTGATATCCTCGTTTTCATATCTCAACGGGTCTTTTCTGAATTCTGTGATCTGTCCTTCCAGGACCGCATCAGCATGACTGCCCGATGACACCTTTAAATGGCCGTCCAAAAAAATCCTCCCTACTATCTCATCCCTCAGGTCTACCTCGAGGTCCGGCCTGTATACTTCGTATTTATCCTTTGCGCTCACCTCTTTTGTTATGTCAATGCTGTTCTTGAATATCTCGACATGGATGGTATTTATATCACCTGGAAACACAGTCCTCGTGGTGTAGCCGCAGCCGGAGAGCATAGCGCATAAGAACATAAGGGCAATCACTATTTCCGTCATTGCGAGGGAAGTCCGAATAGGGATCATCCGAAGCAATCTCTTTTCGAACAGAGATTGCGGAGCCTGTTGCGAACCACACGAAGTGTGGTGAAGCAATCTCAGGTTCCGAGTTTGCTTCGTCGTTTCGCTCCTCGCAATCGGCACTTCGTGCCTCCTCGCAATGACGCTATTCCTTCCTAATCGCATCGAGCCGCTCCTTGGCCTTTCTGGCCAACTCTGTGCCGGGATATTTCTGAATGATATCCCTGTAATATATTACGGCGCTCTCGGGCTTGTGCCGCGATTCATAGAACTCTGCTATCTTGTATGCGTTCTGGGCCTCTCTCAATCTAAGATCATCTACTATTTCCCTGGCCTCTTTTGACATCTCGCTGTCAGGATGCTTTTCTATAAAATCCTCGAATTCCTCCCGGGCCACTATAGTAGGTGTCTGGTCATAATCAGGTCTTAATGACATAAGCTTTGAACATTCTGCCAGCTGATACCTTGCCCTATCGATAAACTCTGAATTGGGATAGCTGTCTATCAAACCCTTGAACATCATTATGGCATTGTCATAATCCGCTATTTGCTTGTGCGCCATGCCTGTCTTAAACATTGCCGGCTCCGCATATTTCCCGTAAGGGGCATTTTCTGCAACGGTCTTTAATATCTCTATTGCCTTGTCCTGGGCCGGCATCTTCAATGGGCCTAAGATCTGGTACTTCCTCCCAGAGAAAAACAGGTCCCCTATCTTATATTCTCTCTCTATGACCTCATCCACTAATTCTGTGTAGGGATAAAGATCTATTACCTTTTGATACGCCTTGAATGCCTCGTACGGCTTATCCAAGTCCTCCATAATGCGTCCCAAATAATACTGGGACGTAGGCGCCTCCTTGGAAAGCGGATAATGTTTTATCAATTTCTTGAACTCCCTCGGGGCCATTTTGTAATTCTTCTGCTCATAAAAGGCCATTGCGTATTCCAGCTGCTCTTCGGGCGTGTCCTTGGCTGCATATCGAGGGTTCTCCCACTTGCTGCTCCCTGGGGTCCATACCCAGTAGCCAGAGGCAGGCTGCGTCACTACCCCGGCTGCTATTACCATTAATATTAATGCTATATATAACCTATACATTATGGCTTAAATCTTATCATACCCGTAAAATCCTGTCAACCAACTAAACAAGTTGACATGTACTATTTGAATAGTTACGTCAAAACGTTTTAGAGATGGAAGTGACCGAATTTCAGGGAGGAGAAGAATTCGGCAAGGAAAAATATTGTGTTTGCGCAGAGATTGTTAAGGCCGGCCAGGATGGTCCCTGCAAAACCTATCCATCCCAGCAGAATAAAGCCCATGCCTCCGACCAGAAGCGCAAACAGGGCAGGAATTATAAAGATATTGGCCACAATAGCAACGGGCGTGATGATCCTGAAATAGTACAGGATCAGGGGAAACGTGCCAAGCCACGCTGATATCGAAACCGCCAATGGCGTATAAAGGTATCTCTTGATGTAGAAATTTGTATCCTGCCTTGCCAGCCTCATGAATCTAGGGGCAAAACATATAATAGAAAGAACTGCCAGAAAAGAAAGCTGGAACCCGACACTGAAAAGGTCTTTTGGATTTTTGAGCAATATAAAAAGGCTGGCTGCGCCCAGGGAATTGTACACATCCACCCTTCTTCCCAGGAGCATCCCTATAAGAAAGACGCAGGCCATCACCGTTGCCCTGACTACCGAAGGCCTCGATAGCGTAAGCAATGAGAATATTATCAAAAATAATATCGTAAATATGTAGGCCGGGTTTCTTCCCAGTCTCAAAAATTTCAATAGATATATAATGACCGATGCAATGATACCGACGTGCAGGCCGCTTATTGCCAGGATATGCATGGTGCCTGAATTTTTAAAGGCGGCCTGGACAGCCCTTGGCAATTCCGAACGGTCTCCGAGGAGTATTGCCCTTAAAAAGGCGCCGCTGTCAAGAGGCATCTTTTCGAGGATTTGATTTATAATTATGAGATAAGACCGTTATATTATTCTCTTTTGTATTTATAAGGGCGAAGATATTCTGCCACGCAAGATATTCACGGTAGTTAAAACTGCGCTTTTTACGTTGTGTAGCCGCAGAGCTTGCTCTGCCCAAGGCACCTGTAGGCAAAGCAAGCTTTGCAGCTACGCTATCAGGTTTCCGAATCGCCCCTCTCACAAGCAATCTATCCCCATA
>JABMRA010000135.1 GCA_013202925.1 Candidatus Omnitrophota bacterium
ACCGGCTCACCAAGGATCTCGCTGGCAAGAGATAGATACCTCTTTGCCCCTATTGAATTTTTGTCATACAGGTGTATTGGCTTGCCAAACCCAGGTGCCTCGCTCAACCTTATACTCCTGGGGATTATGGTCTTAAAAACCTTTTCCTTAAAGAACTGCCTTGCTTCATCTATGACCTCTGCGGTCAGGTTGGTCCTGTAATCAGCCATTGTCAATAGAACGCCTTCTATTTCCAGGTCAGGGTTCAGGTTCTCCCTTACAAGGTTTATGGTATTCAAAAGCTGGCTCAGGCCTTCCAGGGCATAATATTCGCACTGGATCGGTATTAGTACAGATGTGGCTGCTGTTAAGGCATTGATAGTCAAAAGCCCCAAAGAAGGCGGTGAATCTATGAGGATAAAATCATAGTCATTTGATATGGCCTTAAGCGAGTTTTTGAGCCTGTATTCCCTGTTCATAAGACTGATAAGCTCGATCTCGGCGCCAGTAAGAGCAATGCTGGAAGGTACTAGTCTAAACTCAGGCATATAAAGATCATGGACTACGTCTTGGGGCTGGGTATCATTAATCAGGACATCATATATATTTTTATCTCTCTTGGATTTATCTACACCCAATCCGCTAGTTGCATTGCCCTGGGGATCAAAGTCTATGAGCAAGACCTTCTTGCCTTTGTGGGCAATATAATAGCCAAGATTAATAGCTGTGGTAGTCTTCCCAACTCCTCCTTTTTGGTTACAAATCGCTATGATTTTACCCATTGTGGATTGACCTGGTTATGACCTACGCCTTTTTAGTGTTCCACGTGGAACACTAAAAAAACTGCTCATTAAAACCGTCCTACTTCGCCAAATACTTACGTATTTGGCTTCGTAGAGACTAGGTTCCTGCGAAGCTCAAAAACGAAAGTTTTTGAGCGAAGCAGAACCGTATCATAAACCGTATCATTTTTTATGTAACTTCTTCTTAACCTTGACTTTGGCCAATTTGGAACCCTGCATGCTAAACAGGCCTTTATGCTCTTCTCTCAAGACCTTTATATCAACCTCTGATCTCTCAAGACCTAATTTAGACAGCGCAATCTCGATCGCCTCAGCCGCGGTCTTTGCCTCTACTGCTATTTCATCCAGGGATCTTTGTTTGTTCATGGTCATGTCTTTCTCAAGCAAAGGTACTGCAATGTGCTTGTCAGAACTGTATTGGTGAGCCAGTAGAGCACAAGTCCTGAAGGCAGCGAGTAAAATATAAAGCCAAACATGATAGGCATAACAGATGTCATCATCTTCTGCTGATCCGTCTGGGCCGCGCTTGTCTTGGCCTGTGACAGCTTCTGCTGTACTATCATAGCACCTATCATCAAGATTGGCAATAGATTTATTGCATTTCCAAGGATGGGTATATTAAACGGCAGGTGAAATGCGGCATCTGGCATGGACAGGTCCTTTATCCACAAAAAGCTCGCTCCCTTCAGCTCAACTGACCTCATGAGCGTCTGGTAGAGCGCTATAAATATGGGCATCTGCAAAAGCATTGGAAAACATCCGCCCATTGGATTTACCTTATATCGTTTATAAAGCTCCATTATTTCCTTGTTTAATTTATGCGGGTTGTCCTTGTGCTGCGTGCGCACCTTTTCTATCTGGGGCTGAAGTTCCTGAAGCCTGCGCATTGATTTCAGGCTCTTGAAGCTAAGCGGAAACAATAAAAAACTCACACAGCATGTAAGTAAAAGTATCGCTACGCCGTAGTTGTGGGACAGGCTGTAGAAAAATTTCAGGACACTTAAGAGTACCAGGCCTATGCTTGTAAAGATACCAAAATTCAATGCCTTGCCAAAACTCGGGTCCACTTTTTCAAGTTCCGTTACATCGGTGGGGCCTATGTATAAAAGAAAATTATAGGTCCGGGTTTCTCCGGGAAGGACCCTTTCATCATCCACAATAAAACCTACCACAGGCGAGCCTTTTATGTTTTTGGTAAAAACACCCGATGTGGTAAAATCAGGCCTTGCGATTATTGAATAATATTTATTTTTCAAGGCCAGCCATTTGATATTGTTTTGATATAACCTATTGTATTTCTTGAAGTTACCGCCTGCTACCTTTTTGAATTTGCCATCTTCATATAAGACATCCGCGCTTATAAATCTCGACTCATAAGCCTCTTTATTGGAAATATTTGAACCAGTGGTGATCTCAAATGACAGGGCCTGGGTTGCGCCGGAATTATTCGTTATTTTTATAGACGCTGTAAGCGCGTGCTTGTCCCTTAAAAATCTTATATTTTTTTCTACTACTATGCCGGATTTTTCCGCGTAGAGAGTGGCTGTATCCTCTTTTATTTCAAATGGTTGCGAAGATAGGCCTGCCAACGCGCCCTTGCCTTCTATCGAAAGAATCCCTGCCTGATATATTGCGCCCTCAACAAGATCTATATCAAGCCTTTTGCCATCCTTGATCCTGATCTTTTGTATTGACCCCCCGATATTTGATACGCCAAGTTCGTATGTCCTGTTCCTGAACGCGCCTGATATAGCGCCTTCAGGCAACATAGGCTCAGAGACTTCAGGGGCCTCGCGCTCCATTGTCTCTGCGCGTGTTTCTACAACCTCTCTCTTTTCAACCAGCCTGGAAGGCGTTTCTTCAAATCCTGTTGGCGGCGAATTTACCTTGCCGATAAAAAGCGGGTACAAGAGCATAACAACAATCGAAAGCACTACTGCGAGCAATAATCTTTTTTCCATATTTACCTTAGTGGGTCATAGCCGCCAGGGAAGAAAGGATTGCAGCGAAGAATCCTCGTAAGCCCCTTTAATAGGCCGTGACACACACCCCTTTTTTCTATTGCAGCAAGTGTATATTCAGAGCACGAAGGATAGTATCTGCATTTACATAACATAAATGGTGATATATGGTTATGGTAAAACATGATACTATTTTTCAACATACTTTTTAAAAACATTGGCGAGATCCGCCTCCAATAAAACCGAGCTTGTGTGCGGCTTGACGTTCTTTGCCAGGATCACGATATCATATCCCTGAGGCAAAAGGTGCTTTGTCTTTCTATATGCCTCTCTTAAGAGCCTTCTGAATCTGTTTCTCAGGACAAGTTTCTTGTTGTGTAAATTTTTTTTGATTATAAACGCAGCCCTATTGACTGGAAGGTCGATATCCCTTTTTAATAGATATATATTGACTGATCTGCCTTTGAGGAAAACGCCTTTATCAAAAACGCCGCTTATCAGGCTGGCCTTTTTGAGGCGCTCCTTCCTTGCAAAGGAGTATGGTCTCATCAAGCGCTCAGCGTTTTTCGGCCTTTTTTCCGTCGACGTCTTATGATAGCCCTGCCCTTGGCAGTACGCATCCTGCGTCTGAATCCGTGCTTTCTCTTCCGTTTTAAAAGACTTTTCCTGGTAAGGTTTTTTTTCACAGCGCTCCCCTTTGTGTAGAAAATTTATTATAACATAATGGATTTTATCGTCAAGGACAAATTTCCGTTGCCCTCACTTTACACTTTTGACAATGTTAAAAATGTAAACTGTTTTATATAAATAAAATTCTTCTTGAAAACGCGGTTTGCGCTTGTTATAATATCCTAACTTATGAAAGTCGACCTATCTAATATTTGGGATCAAATCCTTGAATATACAAAACAGGAAATAGGGGAGAGGGCGTTTGAAAACTGGTTTGCGCAGACGCATCTGGCGTCGATAACAGAGGACGGGCTCGTTATAGAGGTGCCGTCCAATTTTTTCAAGGACTGGATCTACGATCATTACAGGGATATATTGAATATATCAATATTAAAGACCATTGGAAAAGTGATACCGATTAGCTTTGAGGTAAAAGAATCTCTAAAGACAAAAATGCCTGAGGAGGCGAGGGTCCCGCGCGCACCGGAAAAGGCGCCGCAGAAAAAACCATTTTACCTGAATCCGAGATATACTTTCGAGGGCTTTGTGGTAGGGCCGTCGAACCGCTTTGCCCACGCAGCCACGCAGGCTATCGCAGAATCGCCGGCAAAGGCGTACAACCCGCTTTTTATATACGGCGGCGTGGGCCTTGGCAAGACACACCTTATGCAGGCCGCCTGCCACTATATATCTGACACGCATAAAAACCTGAGGATATTCTACACCTCGAGCGAGAGCTTTACCAACGAGCTCATAAACGCCATTAAAAACAGGACCACGCCCATGTTCAGGGAAAAATACCGGAAGGTCGACGTGCTTTTGATAGACGACGTGCATTTTATAGCGGGCAAGGAAGCCACGCAGGAGGAATTTTTCCATACATTCAACGCGCTTTACGACGCCCATAAACAGATAGTCTTGTCCAGCGACCGGCCGCCAAAGACCATCCCGGGCCTGGAAGAACGTCTTGTATCCAGGTTTGAGTGGGGGCTTGTTACAGATGTCCAGCCGCCTGACCTTGAGACGCGCATGGCCATACTTAAAAAGAAGGCCGAAAGAAATGCCACGACCCTCCCAGAGGATGTGCTGTATCTTATTGCCGAAGGCCTGAAGACAAACATACGGGAACTCGAGGGCGCGCTTATAAAGGTCATAGCCTATGCCTCGCTGGAAAACAAATCCATTACCCTGGGCCTTGCAAAGGACGTATTAAAAGACGTGCTCCTTGAAGGAGAAAAAAGGATATCCATAGACCTTATACAGAAAAAGGTGGCCAAATATTTTGACATAAAGACCTCTGACATGAAGGCAAAAAAGCGCTCTAGGCAGGTCGCCTACCCCAGACAGGTGGCAATGTACCTGTCGAGGGAGCTCACCGACCTCACGCTCCCTGACATAGGGGAGCATTTTGGCGGCAGGGACCACTCCACAGTCATACACGCCTGCGAGAAGATACAGAATGAGTTAAGGCGGGACCAAAATGTTAAGAACCTGATAAACCGGCTGATGCTGGAGGTAAATAGTTAGCACTGTTGACAACGCGAATTTATTTGTGGACTATTTTTGTTTCATAACTATAATTGGAAGATGGGGTTTTAGAGTTTTCAACATATCAACACCGCGTACTACTAATATTACGAGTTTTTAAATATTAAAGATACTAATAAAAGCCCAAGGGAGAATGTTGATGAAAGTAAAAACACTAAAAAATGACCTTGTAAAAAACATCCAAAACGTCCAGAACGTAATATCCTCAAAAAGCAGCCTGCCTATACTCTCAAACATCCTGATCGAGACAGGACCGGGTAATATTAAACTAATCTCCACAGATCTTGATATAGGTATATCATCTATGTTTACAGCGGAGGTTGAAGAGGTTGGGGCGCTAACGGTCCCGGCAAAGAGATTTAATGATATTGTAAGGGAATTGCCCGATGAGGACATACTGATAAGCACCATGAAGAACAACGCCATGACAATAAAATGCGGAAAGTGTTTTTTTAAGATTATGGGCCTGCCAAAAGAGGACTTCCCGAAACTTCCGGAATTCGAGGCAACGCCTCACGTGGTAATGGAGCAGGCGGTTTTAAAAAATATGCTGAGTATGACACATTTTTCTATGTCGCATGACGAGACAAGGTACGTGCTTAATGGGGCATTATTTTTATTTAGCGCTGGTCAGCTTATAATAGTGACAACTGACGGGAAAAGGCTGAGCCTTGTCAAAAAAGAGATCTCCAAGGACGCGCCCACAAAAGCCATTATAGTGCCGTCAAAGACCATATATGAATTAAACAGGGTCCTGGGGGACACCGGGGACGCAAAGGTGACCTTTAGCGAGAACCAGATAAGATTTGAACTGGAAAACATTACTATCATCTCCAGGCTTATAGAGGGCGAGTTCCCCAACTACGAACAGGTCATACCAAAAGAGGCAAAGGAAAAGATAGCCATACAGAGGGAGCAGGTGCTCCTGGGCGTAAAAAGGGCAGCGCTTTTGACCACGCAGGACTCGCGGTCTATAAAGATAGATATATTGAAAAATAAAATAGTGATATCAAAGTCCAACCCAAACATCGGGGAGGCAAGGGAAGAGATCGAGACCAGTTACAAAGGCCAGGAGATCACGGTGGGATTTAACCCCGGCTATCTTATAGATGTTTTAAAGGTGGCGCCAAAGGACGATCTGGAAATAGAGATCCTCGGGCCAGACAAGCCTGCTGTGATAAGGATAGAAGACTGGTACGTGTATCTAGTGCTTCCCATGCAGCTTGCATGACGAGAAGAAAAACAAATCGTAGGCCAGAAGACATAAAAAAGATTCTCGACAAGCTGATCGGGAAGATAGGGAAGGCAGGGCCTGGCAAAAAAGACAGGATATTGGCTGCGTGGAAAAAGGTAGTCGGGGAAAAGGCAGCCACCCACTCAAGGCCTGTAAGTATAAAACGCAAGGTCATGACAATAGAGATAGACAGCTCCACCTGGATGTACGAATTAAATCTAAAAAAGAAGCATATATTGGGGGACGTAAAGAAGCATTTGGGCGAGGATAAGGTAAAAGACCTAAGATTCAGGATGGGCAACATCACCTAAAAAGAGAAACAATGGCAAAGAAGAAGGCAGAAAAGGCAAAACAAGAAATGCCTGCAAAGGCCGCAAAGTACGATGCGCGGACCATCCAGGTGCTGGAGGGCGTTGATGCAGTGAGGAAGCGTCCGGCCATGTACATAGGGGATCTGTCCATGAGGGGGCTTCACCACCTTGTCTATGAAGTGGTGGACAACTCTGTAGACGAGGCAATGGCTGGCTATTGCAAGAATATAGGGGTGGCAGTGCACATGGATAATAGCGTTACTGTCACTGATGACGGCCGCGGCATACCCGTGGACATGCACAAGGCCCAGAAAAAACCAGCAGTTGAGGTGGTCCTGACGACCCTGCACGCAGGCGGAAAATTTGACCATCGGTCTTATAAAGTATCAGGCGGATTGCACGGCGTTGGCGTAAGCGTTGTAAATGCCCTGAGCGAATGGCTCGAGGTGGAGATAAAAAGAGACGGCAAGGTCTATCACCAGGAATACGAGAGGGGCAAGACCGCTTCCAATCTTACCGTGGTCGGCAAGGCAAAGACAACAGGCACAGCGGTCACTTTTAAACCTGACAAAGAAATATTTAAAGAGTCAATGGAATTTTCATTCGAGACGCTTTCCAACCGCCTGAGAGAACTCGCGTTTTTAAACAAGGACCTCAAGATAAAATTAGATGACGAGAGAAAAGACAAAAAAGCGGAGTTTTATTATTCCGGCGGCGTCGTATCATTCGTAGAGCATCTCAACAGGAACAAAAACGCATTGCACAAAAAGGTGATCTATTTCTCAGGAGAAAAAGACGGCGTCTCCTCGGAGGTCGCGCTCCAGTATAACGACGGATATTCAGAGAACATCTTCACCTTCGTCAATAATATCAATACGATAGAAGGCGGCACGCACCTTAGCGGGTTTAAATCAGCCCTTACCAGGACAGTCAATCAGTATTGCAAGAACAAGAACATGCTCAAGTCGTCGGACATCTCAGTCTCCGGCGAGGATATACGCGAGGGCCTGACGTGCGTAATAAGCATTAAGGTGCCAAATCCCCAGTTTGAGGGCCAGACCAAAACAAAACTCGGGAACAGCGAGATCGAAGGCATTGTTGCTTCTATTGTCAATGAGAACCTGAGCTCTTATTTCGAAGAACACCCCTCAGTGGCCAACAAGGCAATTGAAAAGGCGATCCTTGCGGCCAGGGCAAGGGAAGCAGCCAGAAAGGCTAGAGAACTAACCAGAAGAAAGGGCGCCCTGGATTCAGGCTCATTGCCGGGCAAGCTCGCAGACTGCTCTGAAAAAGACGCAAGCATGTGCGAACTGTACATAGTAGAGGGAGATTCAGCCGGGGGCTCTTCAAGGCAGGGAAGAGACAGGCGCTTCCAGGCGATACTTCCCATAAAAGGAAAGATCCTGAATGTAGAAAAGGCAAGGCTTGACAAGGCCCTGGCAAATGAAGAGATACGCACTATTATAAGCGCGCTCGGCACAGGAGTAGGAGAGGAATTTAATCTGGAGAAATTAAGATACCACAAGGTTATTTTTATGGCTGATTCAGATTCCGATGGTTCACATATACGCACACTTCTTTTAACCCTATTTTTCAGGCAGATGCTCCAGCTCATAGAAAAGGGTCATATCTATATAGCGCAGCCGCCGCTTTATAAGGTAAAAAGGGGCAAGCGAGAGGAGTATGTAGACACAGAGCGGCACTTAAATGATTTTCTATTCGAGCTTGGCACAGAGGGCCTGACCCTTGTGCGCACAAAGGACAAAAAGAGTTTCAAGGACAAGCATCTCAAAGAACTTCTTGGCCTTGTTTTGGTGTTTGACAAGTTGGCAGGGGCTATAGAGCGGCGTGGAGTGAAATTGTCAAAATATATAGGTTTTAGACATAAAAAGACCAAAAAACTACCTATTTACATGGTCAAAGTGGAGGGAAATGCCCAATTTTTATATGATGACAAAGAACTGGCCGCAGCCATAAAGAAGCTGGAAAAAGAGCTTGGCAAGGACGTTGAGATAGGCGAAAAGAGCGGCCATGTGGTCGAGTTTTATGAGGCAAGAGACCTGGAAAAGGTGGTCGATAAGATAGAGAATATGGGGTTTAAGATAGAGCAGGTGTTCGAGCCAGACACAGGCGCAAAAAAGAAGGCCTTTAATATGGACTCAGAAGAGGACGTGAAGAGCCTGGACACCCTAAAGGAATGCCTTGATTACGTAAGGGAGGTAGCCAAAAAGGGTCTGCATATACAGAGGTACAAGGGCCTGGGTGAGATGAACCCGACACAGCTGTGGGAGACCACTATGGACCCAGAGACGCGCACACTTTTAAAGGTCACCATGGAGGATGTGGTTGAGGCCAATGAGATGTTCACTGTGCTCATGGGTGACCAGGTCGAACCCAGAAAGGCATTTATTGATAAATATGCACTTGAAGTGCGCAATTTAGATATCTAATTATGTATGCACAAAACGAAAAATTAATACCGGTTTACATTGAAGATGAGATGAA
>JABMRA010000136.1 GCA_013202925.1 Candidatus Omnitrophota bacterium
CTCTTGTCATTTCCGCTTTCCTGAAAATGCTTGCCCATTTAGTCCAGGACTAAATGGGGAAGCATTTTACTTGCGCCAGAGGTTCGTGAGTTTCTCAAAAACGCCGTAGCGCATGAAATCATTGTAAAAGACAAACAGCATCAGACATATCAGTAAAACCAATCCTGCCTGAGTTATGTTTTCCTGCAGTTTATGCGAGATGGGTTTTCGGCGCGCCTTCTCTATTGCCAGAAACAAAATGTGCCCGCCGTCCAAAACAGGCACTGGCAAGAGATTGAATATGGCGAGCGAAGCGCTTAATATACCCATTAGATGTAAGAGATACACAATCCCCATCCTTGCCGCCTGCCCTGTTATGTAAAATATGCCGACAGGCCCGGTGACCGAGTCCTTGAAGGAGATCGCGCCGGTCATACTCGCCCACAACGCCCTGTAGGTAAGGTAGGTGAGCATGACTAATTTTTTACCGCCCATATAAACGGATTTTACGGGATTATATCTCACATACACCATCTCATCCGAAGGCATGATGCCTATAAGCCCCACCCTTTTTTTTGAACCAAAGACCGTCTTGAGATCCTGCGCCTTCGGCGTGACCAATATATCCATCGTGCTTCCGTCTCTCTCGATGACAAGCTCCATGTTGGTCTCTTTATTGGTATGGACGATGCGCGTA
Organism: Candidatus Omnitrophota bacterium; assembly: GCA_013202925.1. Taxonomy (GTDB): domain Bacteria; phylum Omnitrophota; class Gorgyraeia; order Gorgyraeales; family Gorgyraeaceae; genus JABMRA01. The sequence goes on from JABMRA010000136.1 coordinate 677, forward strand.
ACATCTTCCCAATAATCCGTATCCTCGCCATTGACCTTCAAAATCCTGTCGCCTGTCTTCAGGCCCGCGGCCTCACCTGGAAAATTCGACAGGACCTCTCCTACCGTGGAGGTCAGCGTAGGATATCCTACGACAAAAATAAATGAAAAGATAAAAAATGCCAGCACGTAATTCAGCAGAGGCCCTGCGAAGATTATCCTTGAGCGTTCGCCGATCGAGCGGGACATGTATTCCCATTTTTCGCCCTTCACCCCGTCGGCCTCTGACTCGCCGGCCAGCTTTATGTAGCCGCCCAAGGGTATCGCGGAAACAGAATACCGCGTTCCACCCTTTGTGACCCCGAATATCTCCGGCCCGAATCCAACGGAAAATTTTTCCACGCGCACGCCAATCCTCTTGGCAACGATAAAATGCCCGAATTCATGCACGATAACCAGTATACTCAATACAATTATAAAACTAATCGCTGACAACACCTAAAAGCTCCTTTGTTTTTAACCGCGCCCACGCATCAACCCCCAATACATCCCTTAGTCCGGCGCCCTTTATACCCCTGTGCCGCGCCAGGACCTTTTCAATGACCTTTGCTATGTCAGTAAACTTTATCCGGCCCTTAAGAAACTGACCGACTGCCACTTCGTTTGCTGCATTCAAAACGCACGGGTATGTCTCACCGCGCCTGGCTGCCTCATAGGCGATCCTCAGGCACGGAAACTTCTTAAAATCAGGTGAATAAAAATGCAACGCCTCTGATTTAGAAAACGTAACGCCTTTCACGGAAGAGGAGACCCTCGAAGGATACGTAAGGGCATATTGTATCGGCGTCCTCATGTCGCACGTACCCATGTGCGCCAGTATAGACCCGTCGACAAATTCCACCATTGAATGGACCACTGTCTCAGGGTGGATCAATACCTCAATATTGCCGACGTCAAGGCCAAAAAGGTGATGCGCTTCGATCACCTCCAGCCCCTTATTCATCATCGTGGCTGAATCCACTGAGATCTTCTTCCCCATCTTCCATCTAGGGTGCTTGACTGCCTTTTCGGGTGAGATATACTTGAAACTCTTTTTGGGAGTGGCCAGGAACGGGCCGCCCGAACCTGTGAGGTAGATCTTTTTTGGCGCTGAGCGGCCTGACTCTACGCATTGAAAAACAGCGTTGTGTTCGCTGTCAACAGGCAGTATCTTTACGGCCTTGCGTCTTGCATCCTTCATGATAATATCGCCTGCCATGACAAGCGCTTCTTTGTTTGCAAGGGCAAGTCTTTTTATATTAGCCATGGCCTTTAGGATCGGCATAAGTGCGGACGAGCCCACTATTCCGACGAGAAGCGTATCGACCTTCAAATCAGCTGCCATGCCGCACAGCCCTTCTTCCCCCTCGTATAGTTTTATCTTTGGCAACGATATCTTCCTGAATCTCCTTGCCGCGGCCGCATCGACCACGCACACGGCCTTTGGCCTGAATCTCTTTACCTGCCTCGACAAGAGATCCACATTGGAATTCGCGGAAAGCGCGGAGACCCTGAATCTATCCGGAAACCTGGAAATGACATCAAGGGCACTCGTGCCTATTGAACCGGTTGAACCTAAAACCGAAACTGTCTGCATCTATTACGCATCCCTTCCCAAAAATGCTTTACATGATGATGATCAGGTATATGTAAAAAATAGGGGCGGTAAAAAGGATGCTGTCGATCACATCCAGCACCCCTCCGAGGCCAGGAAGAAAAAGGCTTGAATCCTTTACCTGGTAATCACGTTTTACCAAACTCTCGGCCAGGTCTCCGAGCTGCGCAAACACGCCGATTAAGATACCGCCCATGAGTATGGTCCCCAACGACATCCAGCCCAGATATGAGCGGCTTATCAGGGCAAACACCACGCTAAATAAAAATCCTCCGACCGCGCCCTCGACTGATTTCTTGGGACTTATCCTGGGTATAAGCGCGTGCCTGCCGAACTTTGAGCCCACGAGATACGCGCCGATATCCCCTGCCTTTGTCACTAAAAGCAGATAGGCCACCAGCTTATGCCCGTCTTCCAGAAATCTGAGCTTTACGAGAAATGTAAAAAACCATCCTATATAAAAAATGCCGAGCAGGGTCAGGGCGATCAGGGTCACTGCATTGTTGTTTTCCTTTCTTGCAAACTGCATGAGAAAAAGCGATATCAGCGCAATAATAAAAAACAATGCCTCCCACATGCCTCCCGTGGACCTGTAAAAATATGTTATATAGGGCAAAAACATCCCTGAGATTATACCGAGACATATAAAGCTCGGCGGGAAAAGATTCTTTGTGTCCAGGCGGAAGAATTCATAAAGCCCCATACCTATGAATATCGAGGCCGCCACGCTGAACGTCCATACAGGCAGGATAAAAATCGTAATAATAGTTATTGATATTAAGATTACTGATGTGATAGAGCGTTTGAACATTATCTGCCGAACCTTCTTTCCCTTTTCTGGTATTCGTCGATCGCTGCCTTTAGATCTCCTTCGCGAAAATCAGGCCAGAATTTCTGAGTCACATATATCTCGGCGTAAGAGAGCTGCCACAATAAAAAATTCGAAAGACGCATCTCGCCGCTTGTGCGTATCAAAAGGTCAGGGTCAGGAGAGTCCTTTGTGTAAAGGTACTGCGCGAATAATTTCTCGTCTATCCCGGACGGATCTATTGTCCCATCTTTTGCATCCTGTGACAGGGCCCTTGCGGCATTGACGATCTCCTGCCTGGAACCGTAACTCAGGGCAATATTTAAAATAAGTTTATCGTAATGCGCGGTATCCTTTTCGGCCTGCTCTATTTTCTTTCTCACTCCCGGCTCTATCCTATCCCTTTCGCCGATCACGCGCAGCCTTACATTGTTTTTATGAAAGATCCGCATCTGGCTCTTTAAAAAATTCTCCAGCAACCCGAAAAGCGCCCTTACCTCAGGCCTTGGCCGCTGCCAGTTTTCAGTGGAAAACGCGTAGACAGTCAGGTATTTGACCCCAAACTTTATACAGGAAGAGACCGCCCTTTTTACAGACTCCACCCCCTGCTTGTGCCCGACTATCTTGGGCAGGCCTCTCTTCTTGGCCCACCGGCCATTCCCGTCCATTATTATTGCAATATGTCTCGGCGTGCTCATATCATCCCAACGGAAAATAAAAACGCGAATGCGTCTTTTCTAAAGCCACTATTCGCGCTTTTATTCAAATCCATAAAAAATTTATATTTATTCTACAGCGGCAATGCCGCGGTTACTTAGTATATCTCTTTAACTTCTCCTGGATCCTTCTTTTTCTCTTTGTTATCTCTTCTATATCTGCCTCGATCTTTTCTATGTTCTTCGGAAGCACGACTATCTCAACGCGCCTGTTTTGCCTGCGGCCTTCCGGCGTATCATTGGAGACAACGGGTTTATATTCGCCTCGGCCAATGGCAGACACGTTCTTTGGCTCGATCCCCCGCTCGTCCACAATATAATGAAGCACGCTCGTGGCCCTTGAGGTCGAGAGTTCCCAATTGGACTTCCATCCAGAGTGCTTTATCGGCTCATTGTCCGTATGTCCCTCTATGCCTATCTCCCTGCCTCCTAAATTTTCCTTAAGGACCTTTGCGACCTTATCCAATACCGGCATGGCATCATTCTTTATCTCTGCCTTTCCTGAATCAAAGAGCACCTCAGCCAAAAATATAATGGCAAGGCCCCTCTCAGCCATTTCCAGGCGCACCTCTTTCTCGCCTATTTCCTTCTGCAGCTGCTTTTCCAGGAGCTTCTTTGCCCTGTCAAGTTCTGATATCTCGTCCTCTTTTGCCTGATCGAGCTGCGCCAGCCTTGCATTTAACGCCTCGATCTCGTGATTGAGTGATTGTATTCTTTCGATGTCGCTTCGCCGGCCTTTTTGAATGGTTATTGAACAGCCGGAAACCACCATGGTAAGTAAAATCGTGCATAAAACCAAATAAAATAGACCTGTTCTTTTTATCATATATAGCCTCCTTAGTTTTTTATTAATATAAATATATTACGGCGCAACCCCTGTAAAGTCAAGCGTTTTCAGCAGGGTTTACTTAACGAGGGTGTTTGCTATTATAAAGGATGCGAAGACAATGGACACCATTGACATCAATTTTATCAGGATATTCAGGGACGGGCCTGCTGTATCCTTAAAAGGGTCTCCTACTGTATCGCCTACGACCGCTGCCTTGTGATTCTGGGAACCCTTTCCGCCTTCGTGTCCGCTTTCGATATATTTTTTTGCATTATCCCAGGCGCCGCCTGAATTCGCCATCATGATCGCCAGGACAAATCCGGAAACAAGCGCGCCTGTCAAAAGCCCGACACCTGCCTCTATGCCCATTAAAAGCCCGACGACGATCGGGGCAAGGATTGCGAGAAGCGAGGGTACTATCATTTCTTTCTGCGCGCTTTTTGTGACGATCATAACGCACCTTGCATAGTCTGGTTTTGCCTCTCCCTGCATCAAGCCCTTTATCTCTCTAAACTGCCTCCTTACCTCCATTACAACGCCCGAGGCAGCCCTGCCGACCGCGCTCATGGTAAGCGAGCAAAAGGCAAACGGAAGCATGCCCCCTATAAAAAGCCCTGCTAAAAGCCGCGGATTCATAAGATCTGTATTGAGCGATTTGCCCAATAAATGGATATGTTCCCTGTAAGCAGCTATCAATGCCAGGGCTGATAAGGCAGCGGATCCGATCGCAAAGCCTTTGCCAGTGGCAGCTGTTGTATTGCCCAGTGTATCCAGCGCGTCTGTGCGTCTGCGCACCTCAGGAGGCTGATGAGACATCTCTGCATTTCCGCCGGCATTGTCAGCTACAGGCCCGTAGGCATCTGTTGCCAAGGTAATCCCTAGCGTGCTAAGCATGCCCACAGCAGCGATACCTACGCCGTAAAGACCGAGATTGAAATCTCTTGCCCCGCCTGAAAGATAAAAACTTGAAAGTATTGCAATGGCAACGACTACTACGGGGATCACAGTGGAAAGCATGCCGACTGACAGGCCGCTTATGATCACAGTGGCCGGTCCGGTCGAGGCTGATTTAGCAACGTTACGCGTAGGCGGATATTTATCTGATGTAAAATATTCCGTAGAAAGGCCTAGTATAATGCCGGCGATCAGGCCTGACAGCACAGCCCAGTACACGCCTATAAATTCCATACCGAGCACAAGTTTTATAACAAAATACGAGGCCACTGCGATAAGCGCAGCGCTTGTAAAAACACCTTTTCGCAGGGCCATAAGGAGCTCGTTCTGGTCCGCCTTTTCTCCTGAGCGCACAAATAAAATGCCTATCACGCTGGCAACCACCCCAACACCTGCCATGACCAGGGGGATGGTAATGCCTTTCAGGCTTATGCCGTAGCGGATAAACGCGGCTGAGCCCAGCGCCATTGTAGCAACGATCGCTCCGACGTATGACTCGTACAGATCAGCGCCCATGCCTGCCACATCTCCGACATTGTCTCCGACATTGTCAGCGATCACAGCAGGATTTCTGGGGTCGTCCTCGGGTATGCCTGCCTCTATCTTCCCTACAAGGTCTGCGCCCACGTCTGCTGCCTTGGTAAAAATGCCTCCGCCCACCCTTGCAAAAAGCGCCATGCAGCTCGCGCCCATGCCGAAATTCAACATCGTGCTTGTGATATTCTGGATCCTGATGGCCTCGTCAAGGCCGCGATAATACCAGTCCAGAAAATAATACCATATGCTCAGGTCCAGGAGCCCCAATCCGACCACCATCAGGCCCATGACCGCGCCGCTTGAAAATGCGACCTGGAGGGCGCCGTTTAAACTAGTCCTCGCCGCATTCGTGGTCCTGGCGCTTGAGCGCGTGGCAACGCTCATGCCGATAAATCCGCAAAGCCCTGAGAAAAATCCGCCTGTAAGAAACGCGAACGGTACGAATATTATAAGGTATCCCCTTAGATACAGGAAGAACAGGACGGTAAACATGACTGCAAAAAATATTCCAACGATCGAATACTGCCTTTTAATGTAGGCATAGGCGCCTTCTCTTACGCATTCTGCGATCTCCTTCATCTGAGAAGTACCTTCATCGTGCCGCAATATCCGCCATATAAGAAAGATTGCAAAAAATATCGCTATCAAAGATCCCACTGGTGCCAAAAATAACATCCAATTCTCCTCTCTATTGCCGCAGTGTTTAGGCTCGAAAGGCCTGGCAGCGCTTGGAGCCCACTGAAACCATGCCTATTTTTACATCCAAAAGTTTTGACAGACGGCCAAGGTAGGCCTTTGCGTTCTTTGGTAAATTCTCGTAGCTGGTAACTGACGTCGTGTCCCGCATCCATCCGTTGTGTTCTTCATAGACCGGCTCACAGCCCGTCAGCACATCTATATCCGCAGGAAAATCCTTGTATTGCTTCCCTTTATATTTATATCCCGTGCAGATCTTTATCTTTTCCATCTCATCCAGGACGTCGAGTTTCGTAACCGCTATCTCGTCGAGTCCGTTAACTATCACAGCGTGCCTCGTAATAATCGCATCGAACCAGCCGCAGCGCCGGGGCCTGCCGGTAGTGGCGCCGAATTCCTTGCCTTTATGCCTGATCTTTTCCATTAAATCATCTTTGAACTGCGTGGGGAATGGGCCTTCGCCCACCCTCGTGGTGTAGGCCTTTACAACGCCTATGACCTTGTCTATCCTGGTCGGGCCCACGCCAGTACCGGACAACGCCCCTCCTGCAGTAGCGCTGGAAGAGGTCACATATGGGTATGTGCCGTGGTCGATATCCAAAAGCGTGCCCTGCGCGCCTTCGAATAAGATACGTTTATTTTTGGAAATCGCATTGTTTAAAAACACTGGCACATTGGTGAGGTATATTTTTATGCGTTTGCCGTAGTCTAAATATTCCCTGTAGATCTTCTCAAAATCAAATTCCCGCGAGCCCTCCAGATTTGCCTTAAGTTTTCTTTTGAGCGAATCCTCGTTTACCAGATCCACCATGCGTATGCCGCAGCGCGCCATTTTATCAACATAACACGGCCCGATGCCGCGTCCGGTAGTGCCTATCTCTGCCCCGCGTCTTTTGTCTATCACCTTATGATACGGGAAGATTACATGGGCCGCTTCGCTTATCAGGAGATTCCCGTCCACCTCGACGCCTTTTTTCCTGAGCATTTCAATCTCAGCCAAAAGCGCTGCCGGATCGATAACTACGCCGTTCCCGATAATACACGTCTTTCCTTTATGCAGGATCCCTGAAGGCACGAGATGCAATATGAATACCTCTTCGCCTACGACCACGGTGTGGCCTGCGTTATTCCCGCCCTGATACCTCACGATGACATCAGCATCAGAGGCAAGGATGTCGATTATCTTACCTTTTCCTTCGTCGCCCCACTGGGCGCCTACCACAATTGTGCACGACATGAAAACTCCTCTTATTCAGTAACCAGGAACTCGTAACCAGTAACCAGGAATAAAAAGCTTAAAAACCATGCAAGCAGCATTTTTAAAAATTCCTAGTTACTAGTTACTGGTTACGGGTTACTGGTTACGGGTTACTGATTGGTTACTGCTCTACGGATTCATTATAAAGATCTTCTCTGCTATGTCTGGGTATTTTCCGATAAACCTGAGTTCATCATGCGTGAGAGGCTTCTGAGTATGCACATTGGCATATCTTACAAGATCAAGGATCCTGGTGGCCTCTTTGTCGTTCTTGAATTTTATCTCGAGCTTTTCGTACACGTTCCTGAAGCCCTTGATACCGCTGTACTCTCCTGCTGTAATCTGCCTGCCTGTCTCGATGATCTCTGGCTCGCCCCTTCCGAGCTCCTCGAAATCATAGAGCTCGTAGTTGCGCCTGTCCTTTAATGCGCCGTCTGCATGGATGCCGCTCTCATGAGCGAATGCATTTGCGCCTACCCCTGGCTGATTTATAGGCAGGGGCACTCCAAATGCGTACGAGGCGTACTTTGCGATCTTCCAGGCATGGCCCAGCTTTATTTTTTCATCCAAACTGTATTTTCCTTTTCCGCCGCTTTGCTCGCCTCGCTTTCGCTTTGGCGAAGCGGGCGGCGAGATCTCGCCTTCGGCGGAAAATCCGCTCGAATATTTAATCGCGAGGATCACGGAGACCAGGTCCGCGTTGCCTGCCCTTTCTCCCATCCCATTTATAGTCGTATTAATGTATGCGTCACAGCCGGCATCGATCGCTGCCTTTGCGCCTGCAATCGAACAGGCCACCACCATGCCAAGATCATTGTGACAGTGAAGCTCTATGGGCAATTTTACCTCGCCTGCAAGGGCCCTTACCCTTTTGTAGATCGTAAACGGGTCGTCATAACCAAGCGTATCGCAATACCTGATCCTATCCGCACCGTGATCCTTTGCTGCCTTTGCAAATTTTATGAGGAACGGCATATCAGTCCTGGAGGCGTCTTCTGCGTTCACTCCCAGTATTTTTATGTTTTTCTTCCTCGCATAGTCCACTGCGTCTGTCATCATGCGCAGGACATCTGCCCTGGTCTTTTTTCCCAGAAACTTACCGCGCGTCATCTGTTCAGACGTGGAAATAGAAAGGTTCAGATTCTTCACATCTGTAAGTTCTATTGCCTTCTTCACGTCACTCTTGATCGCCCTGATCCATCCGTTCAGCACAATAGGCTTCAAAACCCCCTTGCGCGCAAGCTCCAGATTCGCATTGAGATAATTGGTCTCGTGGTGCGTGACAGGAAAGCCGAACTCGCTGCCAAAGACCCCCATATCATTCAGCAAAATATTTATCATGGTCTTCTGGAGTTTGGCAAGGCCCAGCCTCGAGGTCTGCACCCCGTCCCTGTTGGTCACATCAATGATATAGATCTTGTTCTTTTTCATAGTTAGCCGCCTTTTTTACATGTTTTAGCGTATAGCGGGTAGCGTATAGTTTCTTTTCCTATCCGCTAAACGCAGTACGCTCTACGCTATAA
>JABMRA010000137.1 GCA_013202925.1 Candidatus Omnitrophota bacterium
ATCTGACTTCTGAATTCTGTCATCTGACGTCTGTCTTCTGACTTCTATCTTCATTCATAATACATAGCGCAGGAGGTGTCGGACTCCCACACAGATACGGATTTGACAAAAAGTCCCTTCTCTCTTACAGAGCGCTGCAGGGCCTTATAGATATATCTCGCGATGTTTTCTGCGGAAGGATTTTGTTTTTTAAAGGCGCTTAATTTGTTAAGGTACGCGTGATCCAGCTTATTGAGTATGGTTTTAAGTTTTCTCTTTAGCATCTTAAAATCCGATGCAATGCCTATTTTATCGAGGTCCTTTTTTTCAAATCTTGCATCCACCTTCCAGTTGTGGCCGTGCAGTTCTTCGCACTTCCCCTTATAGCCCTTGAGATTATGCGCGCCGCTAAAATCCAATTTTATCAAGATCTCATACATGGTTCGCTCTCCGATCATGCAACGTCATTGCGAGCAATCTCCTCGCAATGACGCCTAATATGTCGCCCGCCTGACCCTGGATATCCTCTTCCCTAAAAACCTCTGCCCTATCCTGGCAAATTGTTCTACCGCGTCTGTTGCGAAAAATCTGTGCACCGGCCTTTTTGATGCGGCGGATAAGGTATTCGACTTCCGCAAAATACCAGCTACCTCTTCCGCGACCGAACTCGCGGAATCAACTATCCTGACACCCCTGCCGACGACCCTCGAAATCACATTCTTCAAAAGCGGATAATGCGTGCAGCCAAGAACGAGCGTATCGATCTTTTCCCGCGTAAGCGGCGCCAGGTATTTCTTTGCGATATCCAATGTAATCCTGTTGTTCAGCCAACCTTCTTCCGCAAGCGGCACAAATAAAGGACAGGCCTGAGAAACTACCTTTGCGCGGCCTAATATGCCGTCTATTGCCTTTTTATACGAGCGTCTTTTTATTGTTGCCGGTGTACCTATGACCCCGATCCTTGCCTTATTTGTTAACCTCGCTGCCTTTTTTGCGCCTGGCTTGATTACGCCCACAATAGGGACTTTAAATCTTTTTCTCAAAACCGGCAAGGCGATGCTGGAGGCAGTATTGCAGGCAACCACAATGAGTTTCACATTAAATTGCATCAGGAATTCCGCGTTTTCTATTGAAAAACGCTTTATGCTCTCCGGAGATTTTGTGCCGTAAGGGACCCGCGCTGTATCGCCCAGATATACGATCTGCTCATTCGGAAGGGCCTTAAAGATCTCCTTGACTACAGTGAGTCCCCCTACCCCGGAATCAAATATGCCGATCGGTCTGTTATTCATATATAAGATCCTGGCCCATATCAAAATACTCCCTGTCAAACACCCTCATTTATACCAGAAATTAACCCAAAAAGCAATTGAATTACACTATGATAATATCAAGATATGGCTACCAAAATCACGAATATGTGGGATAAAACTAAGGAAGAATGTTTTTGAGGTCTATGTGAAAGAGGGCATCATTGGATAATTAAGCGTTATATCCCTAAAAATTTAACGCTTGACAACGCCTATATATATGGTATATTTATATTGTATCACGATGAGGGGTTATCCAAAGGGTTCCGTCCCGAGGTAATACCCCTCTTTTTTTATTCCTTCTTATATTCCAATTTATTCCTCAGGCCATTCATAAAAAGCATATGTGAAACAAATTTTCTTAATAAAGATGAAAAATCATGCTGATTAGGAATGATAAGTTTTAATAATTTATTCTGCTTTTCAAAATGTTCTATCAAGCAGTAGAAATCGCCATCACCGGAAACTATGACAGCTTTATCATAATTTGGATATTCTATCATTGCATGAAGAACCAGCTCAGCATCTATATTGCCTTTGGGTTTTCCGCTTGGCAGGATTAATGTTGGTTTAAAAATTAAAATATATCCATACTTCTGCAGTGCAGTATAAAGACTTTCGTTTGTAGCAATGTATCCTATAAAGATAAACGCCTTAGTAACGCCATACTTATCCTCTAAATACTTCCTAAACCGCTTAAAATCAAGTTTCCAGCCCTGTTCCTGAATAGAAAGATTTAAATTCTGACTGTCAATAAACGCGTAGTTATTCCCTTTGTTTTTCATATATTTAACCCTCCGCTATCTATTTTTCAAATCCGCTAATGCTTTTTCCAATGTCCGCTCCGCAATATGAAAACGCCGCACGATCTCTTTCTGCGGCACCGCATCTAATCCCTTCCCCTCTTTCTCTAAGAGCGCCTTTATCATTAGCAGGAATTTAAGTCGTTGCGACCGAGGACGCAATGTCCGAGGGAGTGCCGAACTCAACTGAGTTCGGCCGGAATCTATAATCTTCGTCTCTACCGTAACGCTCTCCCCCTCTACGGGTAACATGATTATATGCGCGTCACTCGCATGATAAAACTCCACTTTTATAAGATCATACCTATCCTGCAGTGTCCGTAATGCCTTTATCACCTGCCGCCTCAATGACTCATCATCCCATGACTCAGGCAATCCCAACCCCAATCCCGCATCCTCTAATCTCAGGAAAAACTCATCTTTCTGAAGCCCTTTTGTCATTGCGAGGTGACCTTCCAAGGTAGCTACCGAAGCCCGCTTCGCCCGCGAAGCGAGGCGAGCAATCTCA
>JABMRA010000138.1 GCA_013202925.1 Candidatus Omnitrophota bacterium
CAGTTCGATTCTGGGCCTCGGCACCATGGTTCGACGCGCTCACTTTGTTCGCTTGCTCACCATTTTATTATCAGGTGAAGTCGAACCATGGTCCTGAGCAAGGCCGCCGGAGGCGGCCGCGTCGAAGGGCCAAAACCATCAAAAATTTTACTCAGACGTCTTTTATCCTCCAAAAACCCTCCAAAAACCCACCCCTAAAAATCCTTTAAAACAGCACTTTTATATGGTATACTTATAAATGATAGTTATAGCACCAATATAGCCTTATTAAGCCAAGGAAAGGCTATTTTTTTGGGTGGATTATGAAGAAAATTGAAAAAGCATTATATTTTAAGATTGTGGCTATTTGCGTAAGTATTTGTTTTATTGTAGATACTACTATTTATGCTGCACCCACTCTTAGAATGAATTTAATGTTTGATAATACAGATAAAGAAAATAGGAGTGAGAGAGGTTTGTCTGCAATATTAAAAGAGCAACAAATTAGAGACGTTTTACAGTCTTTAAGGCCAGATTTTGGCGAGAAAAAGGAGCTTAGCGGGAAAGAATTTGAAGCCCATATAAAGAAATTGGCTGAAGATTTAAATATCGATTATAGCGTAAGGAGAGAGGGGGCAACTCGCTTTTTCGAAGGAGTTCTCCAAGATGCGAGTTGTTATTTGCACAACAGGGATTTTATTGGTGTATTAAGTACGCTTTTTAGGTTACTAATACTTTCTGGACAACCAAGGGTGGGTTTTAGTTATAAAGACAGGATAGTCCAGTTAATGATGGTTGGCCCATCAATGGCTATCCTACCTTTGGCTGTCGCGGTAACTACGGCTATATTTTTTAGTTTACCTTTGAATGTTTTTATTGCCTCTCATTTATATGTTTATTATGATTGTTAATTTCTCGCTTGGATTTACTGACATCGATAAACATGAATTGGAACATGTTTATATATATTTGTCGTTGGAGAAATTAAAAAAGGAAGGCCAGCTGAGCCTATCTATAGCAGAAGCTGACAATTTATTGGGGTGGGATGATGGTTTGCCAATGTTGTCCGCATTCACCTTAAAAATAGATAACAAAGAAATAGAAATGTTGGAGGATATAATAATACAGGCTCTTTTAAAAGATAATCTAATAGATACCAAAACAATATTAAAAACTCATGTTACTGGTGATACGAAGGATGACAACATAAAGCTCCTTCCTCATGAAGTATATATTCATAAATCTACGAGAACATCTCAATAAATTTTGATTCCCTAATTCCTGTCACACTTTAGGCTTTTAGTCTTGAGATACCACGCCAGATTAGATAACTTATCGCTTTCCTTTACAGCTTTCTCGTAGATATCCTCCCAAGTCAAATAAGCCAAGGTTATACCTATTCACCCTGAGTAGTAATTTGCTCTTTCCTGATAACGTCACGCTATGTCACAGAAAACACTTGCAATGTTACGAACATGTTATATAATTAGAAGTTATAGAAGCGCCGAGGATGATTCTGGGCCTCGGCACCACATTGCTGAGCTATAGTCGGGATGTTTGTGTAAAGTGTAATGTGTAAAGAAAAGGGGGTAGCCATGAAAAAGGTCCGTTTTATGATGTTTTTAGTCGTTGGAATAATATGCATTGCTTCCTTGGTCTATGCAGCTGTGCCCCGCGTTATAAATTATCAGGGAAAATTCACCGACAGCGATGATAATCCATTGTCCGGAAATTATATAGTTACGTTCAGATTATACGAGGTAACCTCAGGCGGCGACGCTATCTGGGAAGAAGGCCATATCCTTACTGTAGAGAACGGCCTTTTCAACGCGCTTCTTGGTTCAATCAAGCCATTAGAGATAGATTTTAATAAAGATCTGTGGTTGGGTATAGAGGTGGCAAGCGACGGAGAGATGACCCCGCGCGTAAAACTCGCAAGTTCGGCCTATGCACTGAATGCCCAGGCCATTGATATGCTTGATTCCACCCAGCTTCTGAGGAACGATGTAGACAGCATCATGTCAGGTTCGCTTACCCTTAAAAAGGACCTGATTCTAAGAGGGGATGTCTCAGGCCCCTCCAGGATCGTACTCACTGATGGCCAGGGCCGCGAATATTATCTCTGGATGGATAATAGCGGCAGCCTAAGACTAAAACAGGGCCTGCCAGGGTCTGATAAAGACGGTTCGGTTTTAGGGGCTGGGGCAGCATCGGCTGGGTTTGTCCAGAATGCCACCCTCATTCTTTTAATCGTTGCACTCGGCCTTATTTTCTACTCGACAAAAAAGAAATAATCCTTTGCCGATGTAGCTCAGCTGGCAGAGCAGGGCTTTCGTAAAGCTCAGGTCGGTGGTTCGAATCCACTCATCGGCTCCGAATTCGCCAAAGGCGAATTCGATCCTGAGGATACGACGAATAGGAATATCTGAAGGACCTTATTGCAATGTGGAGTGTGTACATAATAGAGTGTAAGGATGGAAAGTTATATACAGGCACAACAAATAATCTTAAAAGGCGCCTTAAAGAACATAATGCTGGATACGGAGGGCGATTTACAAGATTTAGAAAACCGGTTAAGTTAGTTTATAGTCAAAAGATGGGCACAAAATCAGAGGCCCTAGGAAGAGAATCAGATATAAAAAAACTGAGACGTGAGCAAAAATTAGAGCTTATTAGATCCTTCGGCTTCTCCCATACGGTCGAAGCCTCAGGACAATTTCTCGCATAGCTCGAAATTGATCCACTCATCGGCTCCGAATTCGCCAAAGGCGAATTCGATCCTGAGCGAGCCAAATAATGCGACGAATAGAAACATTATTTGGCAAGTCGAAGGACCTCCGTAATTTGAATGGCCAAGCTCGAGGGACTCTTAAAAGATAAAAATTTTTCGCTTCTGTGGTTTTCACAGATCATATCTAACTTCGGGGACCGTCTCAATCAGATGGCCCTGATAGGTCTTATATACAGCCGCACCCCTGGCTCTACCATAGAGCTTGCGAAACTCCTCTCCTTTACGATCCTCCCTGTTTTTCTTGTAGGCCCTGTCGCCGGCACTTATGTGGATAGATGGAACAGAAAACACACCATGGTGGCCTGTGATTTATTGAGGGCGATCCTGGTCCTTTCCATACCCTTTATAATCACATATTCGAAGAGCATGGCGCCCGTATATGCAGTGGTATTTATTATATTTTCTACCACGAGATTTTTCCTGCCTGCCAAACTTGCTATAATACCTGACATCGTGCATAAGGATAAATTGCTCCTGGCAAATTCGCTCACATCCACGACCATGATGATTGCAACGGTCGTAGGGTTTGGATTTGGCGGAATAATAGTAGGCCGGCTCGGAGCAAAGGGCGGATTCTGCGTAGATTCAGGTACATATCTTATCTCTGCATTGATGGTGTCTTTTGTCGTGCTGAGATTTAAGGCAAAGGTCTTGGCGCCGAGAGAGAAATTGAGGGCCATTATAAAAAGGACAGTATTGGGAGACATAAAGGAAGGGCTGCTCTATCTCAAGGGACATAAAGACATAAGGATGGTGGCAAACACCTTGTTTCTCGTTATGTCAGGCGTGGGCTCTATTTACATTATCATAATAGTGTTTGTGCAGGAGGCGCTGCAGTCTTCAACAGAGCACTTAGGGTTATTGGCAATGTGTCTGGGCGCGGGATTGTTTTTGGGTTCAGTCAGTTACGGAAGGTTCGGGGCAAGGTTGTGCAAGAGAAAGGTGATAAATTGCTGTCTCTCGATCACAGGGGTGGTTATAGTTGTATTTGCTGTCGGGCTTAGATTGTGGCCGAATTTTTTTGTAGCAGCTTTTATCTCGGCGCTACTTGGCGTGTCCGCAGCCCCTATAGTGGTCTCGTCCAATACCCTGCTTCACGAGGCGATGGCAGCGGATATGCGCGGCAGGATCTTTAGTTCGCTGGAGATAATAATGCATATAGGATTTCTTTTATTTATGGTCCTGACCTCGCTTGTCGCAGAGTGGATGAACAAGGATTTGCTTCTTGTTACAATAGGGTCCTTGTTTTCTATAATAGGCCTTACGAAACTGCTCAGAGGGGTCAAAGAAGAGAAGGTTAAGGCAGGGGCTTGAGTTTATTTCTGTTTCTTTTTTGAGGATCTATTTCTTTCCTTCCAGGTTTCCTGGCAATCCTTATTGTAATTGCACTGCGGGCAGCAGATGTTTTCTTCGTGGCGTTCGCCCCTGTACCATTTGGTCTCACAACTCCAATAGATCTGACAGTCTGTGCAGCAATGTCCAAAATCTCCGACAGCCATGATGATTTCTCCTATCAGTTAAAGTATACTTTACTTTAAAAAAGTTGTCAAGTCGCCACATTTTTTGTATAATAATAGAGAATCATGTCCAGGCTAAACTTTATACACCCGTCAGAGTTTAAGAAACGCACTGCCCATAAAAAGATAGAGAGGGCCCCTTTACCCAAGAGGGTGACGCTTAGTCTGTCCCAGCATACAGGCGCGCCTTCTGAGCCCTGCGTTAAGGTAGGCGACGCTGTTAAGACAGGCACGCTTATTGCCCAATCCAAAGGTTTTATATCAACAGGCCTCCATTCCAGCATATCCGGGAAGGTCATTGCAATCGAAGACAGCGCTCATCCGATTATTGGGACATTCAGGGCGATCTCTATAGAGTCTGACGGCCAGGACCAAAAGGCGTTTTCAGATTCACATAGAGATGTCTCAGGGATTTCTAGGCAGGAGAGTTTAGATATAGTAAAGGATGCAGGCATTGTAGGGCTGGGCGGTGCGGCATTTCCTACGCATGTGAAACTCAGCCCGCCTCAAGATAAAAAGATAGACACGCTTATTATAAATGGCGCAGAGTGCGAACCGTTTCTTACCTGCGATCACGCATTGATGCTCGAGAGGCCAAAAGAGATAATCCATGGGATTTATTTGATTGCAAAGGTGCTGGGCGTAAAGGATGTGATCATAGGCGTGGAGGAGAACAAGCTGGATGCAATAGAGGACATGGGGAGTGCGCTGTTTAGGGTAAGGGATGAGGCATGCAGAGTGAAAGTGGTTAAGTTAAAAACGCGATATCCGCAGGGCGGGGAGAAACAGCTTGTCAGTACGCTCTTAAATCGCGAGGTCCCTTCTGGCGGACTGCCGCTTGACATAGGGTGCGTGGTGCAGAATGTGCAGACAGTTTTCGCTATTTATGAGGCAGCGCATTTTGGGAAGCCTTTGTATGAAAGGGTGGTTACTGTTTCCGGAAGTTTTTTGAAGAGCCCTAATAATGTCCTGGTGCGGATCGGCACTCCTATAAAGGATCTGCTGGAATTCTGCGGAGTTGATTTTAAAAGAGGCATCTATAAGATCATCATGGGCGGGCCCATGACAGGGGTTTCGCAGTACAATTTAGACGCACCTGTTATAAAGGGCACGTCAGGTATTTTAGTGCTGGACAAAAGATTCAGGCAGAAAGAAGAGATTGATTGCATAAGGTGTTCGCGTTGCATCGAGGCGTGTCCGGCCGGGCTGATGCCGTGCATGATCGGGATCGGCGTAAAGAATAACAGGTTTGACATAGCGAGCTCGTATGATCCGCTTGACTGCATTGAATGCGGCTCGTGCGGTTATGTGTGCCCGTCAAACATACCGCTTGTGCAATATATAAAGCTGGCAAAGACAAAAAAATAAATGAAAAACATTCTGAGATTTACATTAATCTTGTTCCTGGTGAATTTCGTGGCTGCATCTATTCTGGCAGGCGTATACCATGTTACAAGGCCCAAGATAGAGGCGAGGGAGATGCTCGCCAGAGAAGAGGCATTAAAAGAGGTGATGCCAGAGTCAGTGGGAGATCAGATTGAGGCAGTCGAAGATAAAGAAGGGGTTGAATACTGGAATGTTTTTAAGGGTTCCAGCGGCAGGGTAACGGGACACGTGTTTATTGTAAAACAATATGGATATTCGAGCGAAATAGAGATCATGGTAGGCATGAAGAGGGACGGTACGATTACCGGAGTCAGGATACTCAATCAGAATGAGACGCCAGGTCTTGGCGCAAAGATAGTAGAGGTGGTCTCTGACAGGACAATACTCAAGGCATTGAAGGGGATGTTTTCAAAAGACAAGGCCCCTGAGCAAAAAATCCCTCCTTATTTTACAGAGCAATTTAAAGGCGTGAACGTCAGCGAGGTAGAGCTTTCTAAACACGGCATAGAGGCCATCACGGGCGCTACAATAACCAGCAAGGCAGTGGTGGATGCAATAAAATCAGGTGGGCAGGGCCTATTAAATGCCCTCCCCTAAGATACGGAGATGAAGAGTTGAATAATCTTACAGTTTCACCTGCGCCGCACATCTCTTCAGGCCAGACTACCCAGAAG
>JABMRA010000139.1 GCA_013202925.1 Candidatus Omnitrophota bacterium
AAAAGGGCCTTGGCAATCTCGACTACAACCTGAAATGCTTGCCCATTTAGTCCTGGACTAAATGGGCAAGCATTTGGAGCAGGAAATGACGACATTTGAGAAACTCTTCGGTATAAAAGAATCGCGGGTTAAGAAGACATGTATAGTCATGCCGCTCTTGAAAAAAGATATGCTGGACGGACTCGGCGTAAAGGGATTTTCAAGGGGTATGCTGTACGGCGCGGGAAATAGCCTTTCTTTTACTCTGATACATACCGGCGTAGGAGCTGGCCTCGTGGGTGATGCAGTGCTATATCTCGGCGATACAGGGTGTGAAAATATAATAGTCCTCGGTTCCTGCGGATCAGTAAAAGAGCAAAATGGACTAAAAATAGGCGGGCTTGTCGCGCCTTCGATCTCTTATTCTCTGGAGAGTTTTAGCGAAATGCTTCTCGGGGACAGAAATGACTGGCGGGCATTTTATCCGGATAAGGACCTCCTGGAAAATTTTCTCAATGCGCAAAAGGCGCCCGATATAAAAAAGGTCGCCTGCCTGAGCGCCGGATCTTTAAAACTCGAGGAGGATTATGCCGAGGCGTTCGATGAAAGGGCTATACAGGTAGTTGACATGGAATGCGCCTCGCTTTTTTCTGCCTCAGGCTACATCAAAAGAAAGGCAATGGCCTTTTTCTATATCACCGACATCATAAATAAAAAACCTTTTTACGCGGGCCTGAACGTTGAGGACAAAAAGGCCCTTTCCGCTTCAATAACGTCCAGCGCTCGAATCCTATGCGAGTTTATAAAAAAGAATTTGAACGCCTGAAAAATGCCCGCTCCATTGTAAGATCCAGATTCCCGCAGCTCGGGGTAAATAAAAAACAGGAAATAACCCGCCTGCTATACGAGATATCAAAAAAAGATGCTGCCCCGCCCCTATCCATAATCCCAGATCTGGATTCAAACGATTTCAACAAGGCAAAACGCCTGCTTTTAAAAAGAAGATACCCCTGCGCCCATCTAGCTAATGAAATATCAAGGCCTTATCTGCCAAAAATAAAATTAGACCCGTCCGCGATCCTTGACCTGAAAAAAACCAGGTTTTATCCAAAAAGGATCTTTGTAGAGCGCTCTGCCTTGCGCTCACGCCTGGCGAATAGATTCAGGGATGCCTTTCCAGAGGCCGAGTCTCTGGAGATAAAGTCCCTGAAGGACTATTTAAGAAAAAACAGGACATTCAAAATAGCCTACTACAACAAGAGGCGCGATACGGTCTTTATTACAGAAGAAAACCATGACTTTTTCAAAACATGCCCCTGCACCAAAAAGGCAGTCCGCTGCGGCTATCACATATTCAACCTGAGTTTTGGATGCATATTCGAATGTACGTTCTGTTATCTCCAGGAATACGCAAATTCCCCCGGCCTTGTCTTCCCAGCGAATATCAACAGGTTCTTCAAGGCCTTCCCTTCTTACAAAAGGCCCCGCATGCGCATAGGCACGGGTGAATTCTCGGATTCCCTGATGCTGGACCATATAACAGAATACTCCCTGGAGATAGTTGATTTTTTCAAGAAACATAAAGACGTCTTTTTTGAATTCAAGACAAAGAGCACGAACATAGATAATCTTTTAAAGATCGGCCACGCCGGAAATATTGTCATTGCATGGTCATTGAATCCGCAGGTAATAATAGACGGGAACGAATCCTTCACGCCTTCCCTGAAAGAGCGCATAGAAGCAGCCAGGCGCGCGACTGAGGCAGGTTATAAAGTCGCGTTCCACTTTGATCCGGTTATGTATTTTAAAGGGTGGCAAAAAGAATACGAGAAAGTGATAGGCCTGCTTTTCAGCGCAATAAAACCAAAAGATATCGCATGGATCAGCATCGGCACGCTCAGGTTCAATCCAAGGGTCAAGCCAGTCATTGAACAGCGTTTCCCGGCCAATAAGCTCCTGGACGAGGAACTGCTTCCGGGCTTTGACAACAAGCTAAGGTATCCTGGCCGGATAAGGCAAAAGATCTACGACGCCATGCTGGAGATGCTATCCAGGCACTCCAAAAACCTCCGCGTCTACCTCTGCATGGAAGACGCGTCGATGTGGGATAAGTTTACATCCGCCTCCGGCGGATGTAAACCCTTGCCTTTGGTTTTAGGTCGTGATAATATATTGTAACTGAACTTACAGGAGGTCTGCGATGGATTTCTTTGAGGTCACAAGGAACAGAAAAAGCGTGAGGGAATATTCTGATAAAGAAGTCGAAAAAAACCTTATTGAAAAAATAATAGACGCTGGCAGGGTCGCGGCCACTGCGCGGAACGAACAGCCGTGGGAATTTATTGTCACATCCGATAAGGAGATACTTAAAAAGATCTGCGGCATGTGCCCGAACGGCCCGTTTATCAAGGACGCGCCTCTCCTGATAGCAGTGTTTTCAAAGGACACGAAATACTATCTCGAGGACTGCTCTAGTGCCACGCAAAATATGCTCCTGGCAATAGAGG
>JABMRA010000023.1 GCA_013202925.1 Candidatus Omnitrophota bacterium
CCTCTTCGGCCCTTGTGTCCAACTCGAGCGTCGTCGTCCCTGGCCTGGCAATCTTTTTTATCTCGTCAATGACCTTATTTACAATCCTGCCTGCTTCTTCAATAAGGGCCAGCTCAGTTTCGGACTTTATCTCTATCATTTAAGATTCCAAAGAGCTTTTTGTAAACCGTCTCCGCGTCCAGATCGCCCGAGACCTCTTCCAGGATCCCCTTGTCCTTATAATAATCTATCAATTCCTTTGTCTGGCTGTTAAAGACCTCTAACCGCTTCTTTATGGTATCTTCGTTGTCGTCTTTTCTCAGGTAAAGCTCTCCGCCGCACTTGTCGCACACGCCTTGTTTTTTTGGCGGCATATTCACAACGTGGTAATTCGCTCCGCAATTTTTGCAGAGCCGCCTCCCTGTGAGCCGGAACACAACCGTCTTTAAACTCGTCTCAAAATACACGACCATCTCTATCGGCATCCCCAAATTGTCCAGCTCGGTGCCGATCTTCTTGGCCTGGTATATCGTCCTCGGAAAACCGTCCAGTATGAAATCTTTGCCCTTGGCGCCTGCCTTGATCGTGTCCAGCATCATCTCTATCACTATGTCGTCAGGTACCAGGTCCCCTTTTTCCATAAAGGCTCTTGCCTTTTTTCCGATATCTGTGCCTTTTTTTACATTCTCTCTCAATATGTCGCCTGTAGAAAGGTGCAGGTATTTCAATCTCTCGGCAAGCATAACTGCCTGAGTCCCTTTTCCTGCGCCCGGCGGCCCCAAAAGCACGATTCGCATCAACCCTTCCTCTGTAAAGTTTACCTGCGGCCCTTTATTCTTCCCTTTTTCATGAATCCTTCGTAGTGGCGCATCAAAAGTTGTGACTCGATCTGCCTCATGGTATCCAGCATGACTCCGACCACGATCAAGAGGGCTGTGCCGCCGAAGAAACTGGCTATCAGATACGGTATCTTTAACCATGCGCCCAGCATGTCTGGAAAAACCGCTATGAAAGCCAGAAACATCGCGCCTGGCAATGTAATCCTCGTCATTATAAAATCAAAATACTCCGCTGTCTTCCTCCCAGGTCTCACGCCCGGCACGAACCCGCCGTACTTTTTCATATTGTCGGCAACGTCGGCAGGATTGAACGTAATGGCAGTGTAAAAATACGCAAAGAAAACAATCAGTAAGCTGTATACAACGGTGTACAGGAACTGGCCCCTTACAAGCGACTGCGCGATCCTCTGCAGGCCTGCGTTCGGCATAAACCCTGCGATTGTCGCGGGAAATAAAATTATTGACTGAGCGAATATAATAGGGATAACCCCGGCCTGGTTTACCTTTAAAGGTATATACGTACTCTGGCCGCCGTAGACCTTTCTGCCTATTATACGTTTTGCATATTGTACGGGGATCTTGCGCTGCCCCTGCGTAATCAAAATAACCGCTATAATCACGCCTACGCCGATAGCGGACATCAAAACCAGCGTGAATGGATTTATCTGTCTTTTTTCCGGCGAAAACGGAGCGACCAGCACAAAGACCTGATAAAGCGCTGTTGGCAATCGTGAAATAATACCTGCTGTTATTATCAGAGAAATGCCGTTGCCTATGCCGCGTTCCTGAATCTGCTCGCCGAGCCACATGATAAAGGCTGTGCCTGTTGTAAGGGTCGTGACCGTCAGAAACCTGAATCCCCAGCCGGGATTAGCCACTATCTGCAGGCCCTGGAACCTCGCTGGATTCTCAAGCCACATACTGATGAAAAACGACTGGACAATAGCGAGGACCACTGTGCTGTATCGCGTATATTGTATGATCTTACGCCTGCCTGCCTCGCCTTCCTTTGACAATTTTTCAAGATGCGGCACCACTGTGACCAAAAGCTGCAGTATGATCGAAGCGGATATGTACGGCATTATACCAAGCGCAAATATAGTCAGCCGTGTCAACGCACCGCCGGAAAACATATTCATGATGCCAAAGAGCGTGCCGCCCTGCGAGCGCGTCACGTTTTCAAAAAACTGTACGAGCGCCGCGCCATTCACCCCAGGAGTAGGGATGTACGCGCCTATCCTGTAGACGCTGAGAAGCAGCATTGTTATAAACAGCTTCCTCCTGAGATCCGGTATTTTAAAAGAATTCGCTAGTGCCTTTAGCATGTCTTACCTTGTCACGATTTAATTAACTCGCATTTGCCGCCTACGCCTTTGACCTTCTCAAGTGCGGTCTTTGAAAACGCATGGGCCTTTATGTTTACAGGAACGCTGATCTCGCCGCCCCCAAGGACCTTCAAAAAAGCCACACGCCCGTTTATTATTCCCTTTTCCTTCAAGACCTCTGGCGTAATAGAGGTTTCTTTTTTCAATGTCGCAAGGTCGCCAAGATTGACAATGTGAAATCCTTTTTTCGGCAGCTTATTAAAGCCCCTTTTTGGCATTTTTCTAATAAGAGGCATCTGGCCGCCCTCGAACCCTGGCGTCGTGCCTTTGCCTGTACGGGACATCTGGCCCTTGTGGCCCCTGGTAGAAGTCTTGCCATGGCCTGAACCAGGCCCCCTGCCCACTATCTTTCTTCTTTTCTTGGCCCCTAATGCCGGCCTTAGATCCTCTATCTTCATGTCTATCTCCAGAATGCTTTATTCTTCTTTGTCGCGTGCGATTCTTAATCGCTTCAACCCTTCCAATGTTGCCTTTGTTACATTGATAGGGTTCTGCGTACCAAGTGATTTTGTAAGTATGTCCTTTATGCCTACTACGTCGCAGATCGCCCGCACAGTCCCGCCTGCAACAACACCGGTTCCTTCGGACGCTGGTTTTAAGAGCACCTTTCCCGCGCCATAGTGGCCTATGACCTCATGAGGTATGCTTTTGCCTTTCATTGCCACTGAAAAGAAACTTTTCTTGGCGTTCAAAAGCGCCTTTTTTATTGCTTCTGAGACCTCATTGGCCTTGCCGTATCCGCAGCCGATCCTGCCCCTGCCATTGCCTACTGCCACAAGCGCGGTGAATGAAAATCTCTTCCCGCCCTTTACGACCTTCGAGACCCTATTGATTGTTATGACCTTTTCTATAAGCTGCTCTTCACGGGCCGCTTCGATTTTTTGTATCAGCCTGTCCTTTACCTGATTTTTATCTACCAACATAACCTCCGCTCAACTAAAACTTAAGGCCTGCCTCCCTGGCCGAATCGGCCAGCGCCTTTATCCTGCCGTGATATAAATAACCGCCCCTGTCAAACACGACACTTTCTATGCCCTTTTTCTTTGCTTCCCTTGATATACATGCTCCCAATTTCTTGGCTGCCTCTACATTTCCTCCGTTGGCACATTCCTTCTTAAATCCCTTGTCGTTCGTAGAAAGAGATAACAGCGTTGTATTTGACATATCGTCTATAAGCTGCACGTACAGATTCTTGTGGCTGCGGTGCGCACTCAGCCGCGGCCTTTCCTTTGTGCCGGAAACAACCTTCCTGATCCTGTAATGCCTTTTTATCCTTCCGAGCTCTGGCTTGTTTTTAAATTTCTTTCTCATCATGCAACCGCCTTGCCTGCCTTCTTTCTTACATACTCATCTTTATATCTTATACCCTTACCCTTATATGGCTCTGGTTTCAAGAAATCCCGTATCTCAGCTGCCACCTCACCTACCTTTGCCTTGTCGATCCCTTCTATGATAATGCGATTCGGCTTAGGCGTTTTCACGCTAATGCCCTCTGGTATCGGATATGTCACGGGATGCGAAAAGCCCAATTGCAGATTAAGGTTTTTTGGCTGGGCCTGTGCGCGATAACCAACGCCGTGGAGCTCAAGCTCCTTCATATAGCCCTCACTTACGCCCTTTATCATGTTGCTGATATGCGCCCGCGCAAGGCCATGCATGGAATAGGCGATTTTATCCTCTCTCAACCTTTTTATAACGACCTGGGGGCCGTCAACCTTCATCTCTACGCCCTCAGGCAGGACCCATTCCAATTTACCCTTTGGTCCTTCTGCAAAGATCTTTCCTGATTCTGCCTTGATCTGGGTTTTATCAGGGAGCACTATTGGCTTTTTACCTATCCTTGACATTTAATAAGCACTTGTGTTACGAAAATCAAAGATTTTTGTAACACAATCTCCTTTGTTTAACTTCTACGAAGGTGCGAATTACCAGACATAACACAAGACTTCGCCGCCGGCCTGCATCTCCTTTGCCTGCATATTTGTCACAACGCCCCTGGATGTAGACAAAACAGCGATGCCCAATCCCCCTAATACTTTGGGGATCCTGTCTTTTTTAACGTATCTCCTCAGCCCGGGCCTCGAGATCCTCTTCAGGCCTTGTATCGCAGATGCGCCTGACTGAGTATATTTCAAATAGACCCGCAGCAGCCCCTGCTTTTTATCTTCGATGAACTTGAAATCCTTTATAAATTTTTCCCTTTTTAGGATCCCGAGCACTTCCTGAGAAAGTTTGGAAAAACGCACATCCACCTTTATCTTGTTGGACATGATCCCGTTCCTGATTATCGTCAACATGTCTGCAATTGGGTCTGTTAAGCTCATTCCCTCACCTCTGTGGTGTTGCTAAAATTACCAGCTCGCCTTATTGACGCCTGGTATCTCGCCCCTGGACGCCATCTCCCTGAAGCAAATTCGGCAGACGTGGAATTTTCTCATATACGCCCGCCGCCTGCCGCACAACTGGCATCTATTGTAACCCCTTACCTTGAATTTAGGAGTCTTTTTCTGTTTTGCTATTAAACATTCCTTTGCCATTATCGTTTCATCCTATATGTTAATCGCGGAACTACGCTGAACTTTACGCAGAACTAACGCGGAAATTCCGCGTATGTTCCGCGCTGTATTCCGCGTGGTTCAGCGGGTTTTCAGCCCGCCCGCAAAAGGCATGCCGAACGATTTAAGCAGGCTGTAAGATTCTTCCCTGGACCTGGAGTTTATATTGATAATGATGTCCATGCCCTGTTGCCTAGCGATCTTATCGATGTTTATTTCCGGGAATATGCCCTGTTCTGTCAATCCGAGCGAATAATTTCCCTTTTGATCGAATGAATTGGCTGGGATGCCTCTAAAATCCCTGATCCTCGGCAACGCCACGTTTATCAGTCTGTCCAGAAATTCATACATCCTTGCGCCGCGCAAAGTCACCTTGCATCCGATAGGAAGGCCCTTGCGTATCTTAAAATTCGCTATGGACTTTCTCGCCCTTGTAATCATCGGCTTCTGGCCCGTTATAATAGCCAGGTCAGCCATGGCCTGCTCCAGGATCTTTATGTCCTGACTGGCAATGCCGACGCCCATATTGAGGACTATTTTTTTGAGGCGCGGGGCCTGCAGGGAATTTTTGTAATTAAATTCCTTGCTCAGCGCCGGGACTATTTCCTGTTTATATCTTTCTAGCAATCTCTGTACCATTTTTCCCCGCTCGCCAAAATACTTTAGCTAGATGATCTCCTTGCACTTTTTACAAATCCTGGTCTTTGTGCCGTCAGAAAGCAGGCTGAAGCCAACGCGCGTCGGCTTGCCGCACTTCTGGCACACGACCATCAAATTAGAAACATCCACAGGGCTTTCCTTTTGTATAATCCCGCCCTGCTGGTCATCCTTGGTCCGCCTGGTATGCTTCTTTACCATGTTAAGGCCCTGCACCAACGCCCTGTTGGTCCCGGGAAACATAGTGATGACCTTTCCTGTCTTGCCTTTATCCCGGCCTGCCGCCATTTTTACTGTATCGTTTTTCTTTATCTTAGCCATTCTTCCCTCGCTCTACTCGCGAGATTACAGAAGTCGGAAGACAGATGTCAGAAGTCAGATTTTTTTCTGTCCTCTCTTTTCTGTCTTCTGTTCTCTGTCTTCTGTTCTCTGTCTTCTGTTTTCTATATTACCTCTGGCGCCAGGGAGATGATCTTCATGAAGTTTTTATCCCTCAATTCCCTTGCCACTGGCCCGAATATCCTTGTGCCCCGAGGATTCATCTGCTGATCAATGATAACTATCGCGTTCCCGTCAAACCTTAGATAAGAGCCATCCCGTCTCCTGATGTGATTGACGCTGCGCACTATAACCGCTTTTACTACTTCGCCTTTCTTGACCACTCCGTCAGGGCTGGCCTCTTTGATATTCGCAGTTATAATATCTCCGATTTCGGCAATCCTCCTGCCGTGCCTTCCTATTACTCCAATACAAGAAGCCCTTTTTGCCCCTGTATTGTCAGCCACATCTAAGATTGTCCGCATTGTAATCATATCTAACCCCGCAGAGCTTACTTTCCCAGGACCTCGGTCAGGCGCCACCTTTTATTTTTAGAAATCGGTTTTGTCTCCTGGATCCTGACCTTGTCGCCGACCTTTGCCTGGTTCTTTTCGTCATGCACCATGACCTTGGTGGATTTTCTGATAGTGCGTCCATAGACAGAGTGCTTGGTGGTGCGGTCTATCCTCACCACGATACCCTTTTCCATCTTGTCGCTTACAACAGTGCCTGTCCTGTCTTTGCGCTTGGCCCTGGATTCCATGTCTCTATTTCTCCTTCTCGCTTAAGGCAGTTAAAATCCTTGCAATGTCGCGACGCGCCTCTTTGATCTTACTAGGCTTCTCTATGCGGCCGGTGGCTGCCTGTGTCCGCATCTCATATAAGGACTTTTTTAAGGCAAGGGCCTTTTCATTTAATTCCTGCTTTGATAGATTTTTTAATTCTTCTGATTTCAGCATTTTGTGTCCTTGACTTAGCGTTCTTTCCTCGTGACGAACCGCGTCCTGAAAGGTAATTTCGAGTCCGCGTATCTCATGACCTCTTTTGCCAATCCTTCATCCACCCCGCCAAGCTCAAAAATAATCTTGCCCCTGCGAATGACACTGACCCATAGTAAGGGCATGCCCTTACCCTTTCCCATCCTTGTCTCAGCAGGCTTCTTTGTAACTGACTTGTCAGGAAAGGCCCTTATCCAGAGTTTGCCGCTGCCCATCAATGCCCTCATCACGCTGATCCTGCACGCCTCTATCTGTGCGTTTGTCAGCCAAGCGTTTTCCAGCGTCTGCAGCCCGTATTCGCCAAAGGCAATAGTTGCGCCTTTTGTGGCAATGCCCTTTCGCCGGCCCCTCTGGCTTTTTCTGTATTTAACCCTCTTCGGCATCAACGGCATATCAAGCCTCTCGAGCCCCTTCTTTGCCCTTCTTGCCTACAATAATGTCGCCTGTATAAATCCATACCTTAATACCTATAAGACCGGCCTGCGTATGCGCCTCTGTGAATCCATAGTCAATATTAGCCCTTATAGTCTGCAGCGGCACCTTACCCTGCTTATAAGATTCTTTTCGCGCTATCTCAGACCCGCCCAGCCTGCCGCGGCACGCTATCTTTATACCCTGCGCCCCTGCTGCAATCGCCTGCTGCACAGCACGCTTCATAGCCCTTCTAAACGCGATCCTTTTCACCAGCTGAAATGAGATATTCTCCGCCACCAGCTGAGCAGAGATAGCCGGCTGCTTTATCTCCTTTATATCTATCTGCAATTCCTTGTCTACGACCTCCTTGAGTTCATCGCGCAACCTGTCGATCTCAGCGCCCTTTCTCCCGATTATCACGCCCGGCCTGCCGCTATGGATGATTATCCGGATCCTGTTGCTCGCCCTTTCTATCTCTATCCTTGCAATGGCGGCCTGCATCAGATTTTTCTTTATATGTTTCCTGATCCGGGCATCCTCGATCAGCAAAGAACCAAAATCCTTTTTCCTTGCAAACCACCTGGAGCCCCAATCCTTTATATATCCCAGCCTAAAACTGTACGGATGAACTTTTTGTCCCAATTTAAAACTCCTTATTTTTTCTTCCTGCTTTTAACGACGATTTTTTGGGTTTTTTGTTTTTTAACCGGCTGTTGCCTTTTCTTTGTCGCTTGTTGCTTGTCACTTGTCTCTTTTTTCTCCGGCCTCTTTATCTTCTCTAGTTCTATGACAATGTGGGTCGTCCTGTGCTTTATCATTGTAGCGCGGCCCATGGATGCAGCCCTGAACCTCTTCAGCATCGGCCCCTGGTCTGCCTTTATTAAAGAAATATATAGGTCCGCGGGTGAGAGGCTGAGTCTCTTGCTGGCGCTGTCAATGGCTGAACGGAGAAGCCTCTTTACGTAACTAGTCGGCCTCTTGTCAACGACATCCAGCACTGCCTCTGCCTTTACCACAGGCAGGCCCCTTACAAGGTCTATTACCTTTCTCGTCTTCCTGGGTGAAATCCGTAAATATCTTGCTATAGCCCTGCTTACCATATCTCTCCGTCTTTAAGTTCGTTGCGTCCGTTCAAACGGACTAACAGATCTATGTCTTGGTCTGTGACTGCTCGGTGTGCGCCCCGTGTTTCCTGAACAACCTGCTGGGGGAAAATTCGCCGAGCTTGTGGCCGACCATGTTCTCTGTTATGAAAACAGGGATAAATTTTCTTCCGTTATGAATAGAGACAGTAGCGCCGACAAAGTCAGGCACTATCATAGAGCGCCTCGACCACGTCTTGACCGGCTTCCTATCGCCTCTACGCTGCATATCCTGGATCTTCTGCAATAATTTTTCGTCTACAAAAGGACCTTTTTTAAGTGATCTTCCCATTATCCTGCTCCTAATGTGAACTATTTTAGGTGGCTACGCTCTTCGACTTTCTCCTTTTGATAATAAATCTGTCTGACGGCTTTGTCTTCCTGGTCTTCAGGCCTTTTGACTTTTGGCCCCACGGAGAAGTCGGATGCCTTCCGCCGGAGGATTTGCCCTCGCCTCCGCCCATGGGATGGTCAACTGGATTCATAGCAACGCCCCTTACGTGCGGCGAGCGGCCGAGCCATCTTGAACGGCCTGCCTTGCCAACAGAAAGCGTATTGTGTTCAATATTCCCGATCTGGCCTATTGTAGCCATGCAATCAATGCCGATCAATCTCACTTCACCAGAAGGCAGTTTAATATGCGCGTAATCTTCTTCCTTTGCCAGGACCTGCGCATAGGTGCCGGCGCTTCTCACTATCTTTCCGCCCGTGCCTTTTTTCATCTCTAAATTATGTATAGGTGTTCCCGGCGGCACGTTCCTGAGAGGCATTGCATTGCCCGGCTTTATCTCGATCTCCTTTGCGCTGGAGATAACCGTGTCTCCCTTGTTAAGGCCGACAGGCCAAAGCATGTATCTTCTCTCATTGTCCTCGTATTGCACAAGCGCGATCCTCGCGGAGCGGTTGGGGTCATACTCGATCGCCAGGACTGTCCCCACCACGTCTACCTTGTCCCTTTTGAAATCTATGATCCTGTACTTTCGCTTGTGTCCGCCGCCTCTGAACCTGGACGTAATCCTGCCCTGAGAATTTCGGCCGCCTGTCTTCTTCAATGGTTCTGTCAGAGACTTCTCCGGCCTGCTCTTGGTGATCTCCTTGAAGTCAGACAAGACTGTCCACCTGAGTGATGGTGTCCGCGGCTTGTATTGTTTGATTCCCATGTTTACTCCGGTTCAGCCTTGCTACGTAGTCGCTATTTCTATCTTGTCGCCCTGTTTCAGCGTCACGATCGCCTTTTTCCAATCAGGCGTCTGGCCTGCCTTGTTTCTCATGCGTTTCCATTTACCGTGCATCTTGAGCGTGTTGACACTAAGGACCTTTACACTGTATATGTCTTCCACTGCCTGTTTTATCTCGATCTTGTTTGCATCCAACGCCACCCGAAATACATATTTATTTTCAGGCAGCATGCTGGCGCCTTTTTCCGTCCGCAGTATATTTCTTAGTACGTCGTATGATGTCTTCATTTTTTCTTGAGCCTCTTTACGATGCTGTCGTGCGTCTCCCTCGAAAACAAGACCATTGAATTCGAAAGCACGTCGTACGTATTGAAATCATCGTATAATCTTACGGTAAGTTTTTTGATGTTCCTGCACGAGCGTATCAGGTTTTCGTTTCTTTTCGGATATAGAAGCAATGTCCTTTTATTGTAAAGTTTCAATGCCGTCAGGATCTTTGCGACATCTTTTGTCCTGGGCTGGGCCAGTTCAAGGTCTTTCTCAAGCAGCATGATTTCTTTGTCATTTGTCTTTGCGCTAAGGCTTGATATAAGCGCCAGCCTCTTCATCTTCTTTGGCATGCTAAAACCAAATTCCCTTGGGTGCGGCCCAAAGACCACTCCGCCGCCTCTCCATAGAGGACTGCGGATCGAACCTGCCCTTGCCCTGCCTGTGCCTTTTTGTCTCCACGGTTTTTTTCCGCCGCCCCTGACATGCGCCCTGGTCTTGGTAGAAGCCGTGCCCTGCCTCTGATTCGCATTATGCATGACTACGACCTGGTGCAAAAGCGCCTTGCGTACCTCTGCGCTAAAAACGTCCGGACTCAGTTTAAACTTGTCCACCTTTTTGCCGGATAGACTATAGACATCCACTACAGGAATTTCCGGTTTCTTTCCTTCTTTACTTCTTGTCTTTGCTGCCTGCTTTTTCATCTTGTTTTTTTCCGCGTTGTTCCGCGTTCTGTTCCGCGTGGTTCAGCGATTTTTTCTTCTTGGCTATACTGATCTCCAGATATCCGTTGTTCGCGCCTGGGACCGGACCCTTCACAAACATCAGGTTTTTATCCTTGAATACCTTAATGACCTCCAGGCTCTGCACTGTCTTTCTCTTGTTGCCCATGCGGCCGGGAAGGTGCAAACCTTTCCAGACCCTGGAAGGGTAACTCGAGCCTCCTACAGAGCCGATCCTCCGATGATGCATTGAGCCGTGGCCGCTCGGGCCGCCTGACCAACCCCACCTTTTTACTCCGCCCTGAAAACCCTTGCCTTTTGAGGTGCCTGCGATGTCAACAAAATCCTTTTCCATAAAAATATCTACGGTTATTTGCTGCCCGACAGAAAGCCCTTCGTCTGTATCAAACAGCATCTCTTTGACAAGCGCCTGCGGCTTTACATTTACCTTTTTATAAAAACCTAATTCCGGCTTGGACGAACGCTTTTCCTTTTTCTCTCCAAAACCAAGCATGGCCTTGCCATCCATGACCCTGAGCACCACGCATGGGCCTGCCTCTATCACGGTAACAGGGACAAAATCCCCATCTTCCGCAAAGATCTGCGTCATGCCTAATTTTTTGCCTAATAAACCTATCTTCATGTCACCTCGAATGCTTTACACTTTTGACATTGTTAGAAGCGTAAAGCATTTTATTTTATCTCAACGTCCACGCCGGCTGGAAGATCCAGCTTTCTCAGGGCGTCGATCGTCTTGGCAGTCGGGTTAATGATATCTATCAACCTCTTGTGAGTCTTCATCTGAAACTGCTCTCGAGACTTTTTATCTACGTGCGGACCCCTCAATACAGTAAAAATCTCCCTCTTTGTGGGTAAGGGCACAGGGCCTGACACCTTTGCCCCTGTACGCTTTGCTGTATCGACTATCTCCACTGCAGACTGATCAAGAAGTTTATAATCGTAACCCTGCAATCTTATGCGGATCTTTTGCGCTTGCGCCATGCTTGCTCCATTTTAGCTCTAAGCTACTATGTCTGCTACTACTCC
>JABMRA010000140.1 GCA_013202925.1 Candidatus Omnitrophota bacterium
AAAAATAAAAAAAGCCAAGACGTAGATTAAAGGGAATTTTATTATCTTGGACACTTTGTTTATGTCTATTTCTTTTAATGCTGTCTTATCTGAACGATTTCTTCGAGGACTTAGCCGCCCTTATTTTTTTTCTCTTTTTCTCGCTCGGCTTTTCGTAGTGCCTGCGCGCCTTCAGCTGCTTCAATGTGCCTTCGCGTTCTATCTTCTTTTTAAAGCGTCTAAGGGCCTTTTCCAGCGGTTCGCCAGGCGCGATCTCTATTCTTGACATTCGGTTCTCACCCCTCTTCGCTTATTTTATCCTTATGTCCACGAGCATTTTATCCAAAAATACGCTGACTGTCAAGGACTAATCGCGGGGATCCCTATTCCTTTTTGCCGTCGTCCTTCATCTCCTGCCTGAACCCTTTTATGCCCTTGCCGAGACTTCTGGCTATCTCCGGCAGCCTGCTGGCCCCGAAGATCAAAAGGCATATCACGAGTATCAGGATCAGTTCCGGCATACCTATACCAAACATATTGACCTCCTCTTATTGAGTATTGAGCTTTGCTAAAATAGCCTCTATATTTACGTATTTCTCCACGAGTTCTGTTGCTATTGCGGTTTTTTCTTTATCCTCAGGCCTTATCTTTATAGACAGGTCATGGACTTCGGCAGCGGTTGCGTACGTGTGTTTTTTGCTCAAGAGCACGGGGATGTTCGCATTCTCTATGAGCGTCATTATTTTTTGATTGGGCACTATGCCGCCTGTCAGGATTATCCCTGAAACAGAGATGTTATTTTTTGGTTTCTTCACGAGGTGGACGCTCAGGATCGTCATAAGCATATCTTCTCTGTCGCCTGGCGTTATAAGGAGAGAACCGTCTACTATGTAGTCCAGCGCGTCGCGCGGCTGCATGGCGCCTATGAGTATATTCTGGACCTTATTGCGCAGGCCGACCTTTTTCGAGATGAGCTCTATGCCGGTCTCTTCCAGTATGTTCTGGATAGTGGGGATGGAAAGCGACTTCGTATAAGGTAAGACGCCAAATACGTCGATGTTTCTTTTTTTAAGGCCGAGGCGTATCACCTGTTTTATCTTTTCATATTTGGACGGCAGTACCTTGTTGACGATAACGCCTATCACATCGACCTTTTCCTTTTCAAACAGCGCCATGTTCAGTACGATCTCGTCTATCGGCCTGCCTATGCCTCCCGCGGTGACGAGTATTACCTTGGCGTTCAGGAGCTTTGCCACCCTTGCGTTTGAGAGATCAAATACAGAGCCGACACCGGCATGGCCCGTCCCTTCTATTATGACGAGTTCTTTGCGTTTGGATATGCGCTCAAAGGAATTTACAATGTTATCGACCAGCGCTTCGTGGCCGCCCTTCTTTATATAGTTTTCGGTGAATCCTTTTTCTATGGCGATCGGGCTCATGTCTTTCAGGCAGGCCTTCATGCCGCAGACCTTTTCGATAAGGACCGAGTCCTCGTCTGCCTTATATCCATGTTCGACTACGTATCTCTGGCCAACGGGTTTTATAAAGCCAACTCTTTTGAATTTTTTTCTGAGTACGTTGATGAGGCCGAGGGATATAGTGGTCTTGCCGTCGTTCTGCCTCGTTGCCGCTATGAATATCCTGTCTTTCACAATACCTCTCTAAGATTTACATCCGCCGCCCGGCTGTAAACCCTGGCAGCGCTATTTTTTCTCCCACTTCAGTAGCTCTATTACCTTTGACAGTGTGCTGCCGTCGTCTATTTCTTTTCTTACGCGGTCCTCCATCTCAAAGACGCCCATTGCCCTGTTGGCGATCTCTGCGGCCTTTTGCTGCGGGATCACCACTACGCCGTCGTCGTCGCCCACTATATAGTCCCCGCTGAACACCCTTACGTCGCTTATATTCACCGGGATACCGATCTCGCCAAAGCCCTTTGGTTCTCCCGCTGTCGGCGATGTGATCCTGGCGTAGGCCGGAAACTTAAGGCGCCTTATATCCTGGACATCCCGGATCGCGCCGTCTATTACTACGCCGGCTATCTTTTTCTGGATAGCGCCGTGCGTCGCGAGCTCTCCCCATACAGCAGGCCCCACGCCGCCGGCGTCGATCACAATGACCTGGCCTGGTTCAGCTATGTCGATCGCCTCTACTGTCTTTGCCCAGTCGCCCGGGTATGTCCTTACTGTAAGCGCCTTGCCGCACATCTTTATCCCGGCGCCGATCACCTGCAGGCCTTTCAGGTCGTTGCTCCTGTGCATTGCATCCGAAAGGTTGGCAGTGGAGATCTTTTTCAAGATCCGCTCGATGTCTTTTTCGCCTGCCCTTTTAAAAAGCTCTGTCTTTATTTTCTTTAGACTCTGAATGGATTTTTTTATGTCGCTCGCTGCCTTTTCAGCGTCGCGTGCCTTATTGATCGCGCCGCCCACCACGACAATGCTCGCGCCGGCCTTTATCGCCTCTGGCGCGGTCTCGGAATTTATGCCTCCCGCAACCGCTATTGGCACGCTGATGCATTTTGATATTTCCCTCAATTGACCAAATGGATCCTTTGCCTGCATCTGCTCGTCGATCGCGCAGTGTATGCCTATGTAGTCAACGCCGAATTTTTCCACCTCTTTTGCCCTCTTCCGCGCGTTTTTTATTGATATCAGATCCACCTGTATCTTTGCCCCGTAGTTACGGCCTGCCTCAACGCATTCCTTTATAGTCGAATCGCTCGCGGCACCGAGCACACAGACTACGTCCGCGCCGGATTTCGCCGCGATCTCCACCTCTGTGCGGCCTGCGTCCATTATCTTCATATCAGCGACGATTGTTTTTCCGGGGAATTTTTTGCGCAGCTCTCTTACCGCATTCAGACCTTCACTCTTTATGAGCGGCGTGCCTGCCTCTATCCAGTCTGCCCCGCCTTTTGCCGCCTCTCTAGCGCATTTCATGGCGCGGCTCAAATTCACAAAATCCAATGCGACTTGCAATACTGGCTTCATGTAACCCCTCCGCATGAGTGTTCTGCAGACGTCCTATTCCACATTTAATCGCCGACTATCTGGACTATCAATTCCCGCGAGCGCGGCCTGTTGTCAAAATCAATGAATATGATCTGCTGCCATGTGCCGAGCTGTAATTTTTTGTCAATAAAGGGGACTGAGATACTCGGCCCCAAAAGCGACGCCCTTACGTGGGCATGGCCGTTTCCGTCGTGCCACCGCAGGTCGTGCTGATACGTGCCGGATTTAGGCGCAATATCCTCAAAGGCCTTTTTTAGATCCTGGACAAGGCCTGGCTCGTACTCAACAGTGGTAAGCCCTCCTGTTGAACCAGAGACAAAAACAGCCACGATGCCGCTTTTCACCCCGGCCTTTGCTGCGGCGCTTGCCACCTGGCCAGTGATGTCGATAATATCCGTATCGCCCTTTGTGTTTAATTTGATTTTTTTAGTAACTACACTCATGATTTTCCGCGTTGGTTCAGCGTACAGTTCCGCATTAGTTCCGCGATTACTTCTTTCTATACGCGTCGATATAGGAATCGCAGTAAAGCTGCTTTTCCATCAGGAGCTCCGCGGTTATTGCCGCGTCCACCAGGTCTTTGTCATTGGCGTCCATGATGGCCGCGTCCAGGCCTGAGGCAACAGCCATTGCCAGAAACGTCCTGTTGATAAGCGCCTTTGAGTCAGACGGAGCGCCCTGGGAAACATTGGATAGACCCAGGATCGTCTTTGGCGCCGGGTCTGCGAGCATCTTTGTGTCCCTGATGGTCTTCAGGACCTCTCTTGCGTGGACCTGCGCTACATTGACCGGCAAGATCACAGCGTCGATGTACAGGTCGGACATATCAATGCCGTGCTCCATGCACGCAGCCACGATCCTCATGGCGAGTTCCAGGCGGCCCTCAGCGTCCTTTGGGATGCCGGCCTTATCCATGGTAAGGCCTATGACAGAGGCATTGTATTTTTTTGCAAGGCCAAAGAGCGCATCCATCTTGTCCTGATTCGCGTTTACGGAATTTATTATTGCCTTTGATTTGCACGCGGCAAGGCCTGCCTCCATTACGTCCTTTTTCGTGGTATCTATCGCGAGTGTCGCATCAGTGACCTCGGCAATGGCCTTTACGAGCCATTCCATGGTCTCCTTTGGGTTGTCAGACGCCGGGCCCACGTTCACATCCAGCGCACTGGCGCCGCACGCGATCTGTTTCTTTGCAAGTCCCTGGATAACGGATCTGTCTTTTTTCTTTATCGCGCCTGCAACGTCCTTGAACATCCCGTTTATTCTTTCACCAATGATGAACATGCCCTATTCCCTTCTCCCTTTACGCGCCGCGCAATTCCTTTATTACCTTTTTCGTCTCCTCTACTGCCTTTGGGTGCCGCATGATGAGTATGTCGCTGCCGGCATTTATGTAAGAGACTGCTGTTGCCATTTCCATCAGCGCGCCTCTGTCCTTTGCCGGCCCCCAGTCCCTGGAGACCTCGTCCCCTGTCTTTGCCTCTTTTGTACGCCACACCTCCTGGCCTACGAAGTTTACGAGCGGCATTGAAAGCATCTTGTCTCCAGAGAGTCCGGCCAGCCGCGTACGCTCCATGATCGAATATGTGTACTCCAGCCCGTAACCCAGCGCCCCGGTTGCATGGTGGATGACTATTTTATCCGCAGGGAACTGCATGTCGCATATGAGTATATTCAGCTGTTTTGCGATATTGATATCTATCGGCGCCTCTGAAATGATGCTATGTCCGCCGCTCAGGCACGCCGCGGTCAATGTCTTGTAATTATCCTGCGCGGCGATCCCGAAGAGGCAGTTTTCGCCTCTTGCTACTTCAGCGCAATGCACCATCACATCATTGTCCTTTTCAGCCAAACCACTGCCTATTACAATGAGCGGCACACCTACTGACTTGAGTATTTTTTCAACGGTCTTTCCCGCTGCCTCTGAGGAGGCATTCTTTGAATCAGGGTGCGTACTGGCAAGCCGCAGGCATATCAGATCAGCTGAAAATTTATCCACGCAGAGCCTTGCCCATTCCGCAGGGTCCTTTAACGCATTGCCAAAATCCGCCTTTGACGCCTCTGGCCATGCATCTAGAGGGTCCATGTCCCAGACCTCCATTGCCACTACAGGAGGATTAGGGCACGCGTCTTCTCCTTTTATAAAATAAATACCTGTTTCTCCGCCTATCTTAATGGCCTTTGTCCTGGAACCGCCTGCATCCTTTGTGGCGCCGAGAGAGACCTCGCCTATCTTGTCCTGCCATTTTTCAGTTACCCTGTCCATTGCGCCTCCTCCAAAAATGCTTTCCCATTTAGTCCTGGACTAAATGGGAAAGCATTGAGCCAGTCGTTGATTTTGATA
>JABMRA010000141.1 GCA_013202925.1 Candidatus Omnitrophota bacterium
CTTATATCAGGAACTGCAGACGAGCTTATCAAGGATTCTAAGGCGCGCGAGATATATTTAGGTGAGAAATTTAAACTATGAAATCATCAATAAAGAAACTCAAGAATTGCAAAAAGATAGTCGAAGTCAAGCTTCCACCTGAAACGCTCAAAGATGAATTTGACAAGGTCTACGAGAGCATAAAAAAGGTTGCCAATGTGCCTGGGTACAGGGTCGGGAAGGCGCCGCGGGATTTATTGGAGCTGCATTATGCAACGACTGCAAAAGAAGAGGTCATGAAAAAGCTCATCCCTGAGACCTACGAAAAGATTTTGGAACAGCATAAGATTGACCCGATAGGTTATCCTGACATCAGCGATGTAAAGCTCGACTTGGACGAGGGATTTTCTTACAGGGCTAGCATTGAGACGAGGCCGGAGGTTTCCCTGAGAAACTACAAGGGCCTGAGGTTGAGGAAGAAAAAGGTAGAGGTAAAGGAAGAGGATGTTCAGAAAAATCTTGAGGCCCTGAGGGAGGCAAATGCGCTCAAGGTGCCAAAAAAGGACAGCAATGAAAAAGAAAAGGTCGTTCCGAAATTAGACGATGAATTTGCAAAGGATCTTGGTCTCGAGAATTTGGAAAAATTAAAGGAAACGATACGGCAGGGTATAAGACAAAGGCTGGAAGAGGAAAGCCATGCTGATCTAGAGACGCAGGTTATTAACCAGATAGTGGATGGCGTGAATTTTGAGGTTCCTGAGTCGCTGGTGAGTTCTGAAAAAGAGAGACTAATGCGGGATGCCAACAGCCGCATTGCGTATATACAGTCGATTCAGAATAAACAGGATCCTGACAAAAAATTTCAATTGAACGATAAGGACAAAAAGGAATTAGAGGAGAACGCGGCGAGACAGGCGTTGCGCCAGGTAAAGGCATTTTTTATATTGGATAAGATTGCGCAGGCTGAGAAGATATATATCAAACAGGAAGACATAGATAACCATATTGAAGGAATGGAAGCGCAGTATAAAAAGACAAAGAAAGAAATAACGGATTATTTAGAAAAGAATCATATGCTGGACGAGATCGCAGTGAATATGCGTAACAAAAAGG
The DNA here is from genome assembly GCA_013202925.1 of Candidatus Omnitrophota bacterium. Classification (GTDB taxonomy): domain Bacteria; phylum Omnitrophota; class Gorgyraeia; order Gorgyraeales; family Gorgyraeaceae; genus JABMRA01. Next base: position 1,093 of record JABMRA010000141.1, read on the forward strand.
TCATGGAATTTTTGTTGAAAGAGGCGAAAGTCACCTGAGAGGAGGATAGGATGTCTATGTTGGTTCCTATAGTAGTCGAGCAGTCGGATAGAGGCGAGAGGGCGTATGATATTTTTTCGAGACTTTTAAAGGACAGAATAATCTTTATCGGCTTAGCAATAGATGATGTGGTGGCAAATCTCGTTATTGCCCAAATGCTTTTCCTTCAACAAGAGGATGCTGACAGGGATATAAGTATTTATATAAATAGCCCGGGTGGCATTGTAACTGCAGGGCTCGCAATATACGACACGATGCAGTTTGTAAAGCCGGACATATGCACGTATTGCATGGGTCAGGCAACGAGTATGGGCGCGGTACTTTTATCAGCAGGCACAAAGGGTAAACGTATGGCCTTGCCTAATTCACGCGTGATGATACATCAGCCGTGGGGCGGCGTGCAGGGCCAGGCAGCAGATATAGGTATTCAGGCAAAAGAGATTTTAAAGATGCGCGACAGGATAAATGAGATACTAGCGAAACACACGGGCCAGAAATTGGACAAGATAAAGAAGGATACCGACAGGGATTACTTTATGGCAGCAGACGAGGCAAAGACTTACGGACTTATTGATGAGGTAATAGTCAGCGACAAGAGCAAGAAGAAAAAGCAATAACAAAGTAGAAAGGGAGATCGAAAAGATGAAGAACTACTTACTTACACCAGGTCCGACACCAGTGCCGCCTGCCTCCCTTGAGGCAATGGCAAGGCCGATAATACATCACAGGACGCCGCAGTTTCAGGCAATACTAAAGGAAGTCGAAGAGGGCCTGAAATATGTATTCCAGACAAAGAATGACGTCCTGATCTTTGCCTCCAGCGGAACAGGCGCGATGGAAGGCGCTGTTGCGAGCCTGTTGTCTCCCGGCGATAAGGCGATCGTTGTGCGGGGCGGAAAATTCGGAGAGAGATGGGGAGAGCTGTGCGAGGCGTACGGAATAGAATTTGCCGCGATTGATGTTGAGTGGGGTAAGGCAGTTGATCCGCTGGAGATAAAAAAAATACTAGAGGGACAAGCGACAAGCGACAAGAGACAAGGGATAAAAGCAGTTTATGTGACATTGTGTGAAACTTCTACAGGCGTTACCACTGACATAGAGGCGATTGCAAGGATAACGAAAGCTCAGCAGGCGGTTTTGGTGGTGGATGCAATAAGCGCGCTTGGCGCGGTCCCCCTCAAGACAGACGAGTGGGGCATTGATGTAGTGGTGTCAGGTTCGCAGAAGGGTCTCATGATCCCGCCGGGACTTGCATTTGTCAGCCTGAGCCCTAAGGCGCAGGACCTGGCCCAGAAATCAAAACTTCCGAAATATTATTTTGATTTCAAGGCGTACAAGAAATCCATCGAAAAGAATGACACGCCGTACACCCCGGCAGTAAATCTTATCATCGGTCTGAATGAGGCCCTGAGGATGATCATAAAAGAAGGCCTGGAAAATATAATCAGCCGCCACCAGAAACATGCCAGGGCCGTGCGGACTGCAATGAAGGCGCTCGGATTGGAGCTTTTCGCGCCTGATGTATATTCGGACGCAGTCACTTCTGTCAGGGTCCCGGAAGGCGTGGACGGCACAAAGCTCGTAAAGACGATGCGCGACACGCATGGCGTGGCGATCGCCGGAGGCCAGGCGCAGTTAAAAGGCAAGATCTTCCGCATTGCCACAATGGGCCATATAACCGCAGACGACCTAAGGGTAGGCATAGATACATTGGAGACCGTTCTTTTGGAATCGGGATATAAGTTTGAAAAAGGCGCAGGCCTCAAGGCGCTTGAAAAGATATTAGAACAGTAACCAATCAGTAACCCGTAACCAGTAACTAGAAACTAGGAATTTTTAAAAATACTGCTTACATGACTTTTAAGTTTTTTATTCCTGGTTACCGGTTACGAGTTCCTGGTTACTAATTGGTTCCTGGTACCTAAAAATAAGAAGGAGACAGGCATGTTTAAAATCTTGATCAGTGATTCGCTGGCAGAAGAGGGGATCGAGTTATTGAAGAAGGTAAAGGAATTTAAGGTAGATGTGAAACTGAAACTTCCGCCGGAAGAACTGAAGAAAATAATCAAGGACTACGACGCCCTTTTGGTGCGCAGCGGCACAAAGGTCACAAAGGATATCATCGAGGCAGCGGATAGATTAAAGGTAATAGGAAGGGCTGGCGTGGGCCTCGACAATGTAGACCTCGCAGCAGCTTCAAAGCGCGGGATTATCGTAATGAATACGCCGGGCGGAAACACCATCTCCACTGCCGAACATGCGATGTCGCTTATCCTTGCGCTTTCACGCAACATACCCGAGGCAGATATCTCGACAAAATCAGGCAAATGGGAACGGAAGAAATTCATGGGCGTTGAGCTATACGACAAGACATTGGGCATCATAGGGCTTGGTAGGATCGGCGGCGAGGTTGCGAAGCGCGCCAAGGCATTTGGCATGAAGGTGCTGGTGCATGATCCGTTCCTGTCGCTGGATAAGGTAGAGGAACTGGGGATCGCATCAGTCGACCTGGACGCTATATTTAAGGAATCGGATTACATTACAGTGCATACGCCTCTAACAGACAAGACAAAACACATTATAAATAAAAAGACAATAGCCCGGATGCAAAAAGGGGTGCGTATCATAAATTGCGCAAGGGGCGGCATTATAGACGAGGCAGCTGTAGTCGAAGGCATAAAGAGCGGCAAGATAGCAGGCGCGGCGTTTGATGTTTACGAGAAGGAGCCGCCGAAGGACAGTCCTCTTATCGGATGTGAAAATGTAATCCTTACCCCGCATCTGGGCGCGTCCACAGAAGAGGCGCAGGTCAACGTGGCAGTAGACATAGCCAATAGCGCTAAAGACGCGCTCTTGGGCTGCGGCATACGCAATGCCGTAAATGTGCCTTGTGTCGACGCAGAGCTTTACAAGGTGCTTCAGCCCCATGTTGAGCTTGGTGAAAAAATGGGGCTCTTGGTTGCGCAGATCGCAGGCGGAAGGATTTCACAAATAGACATAAAATATTCCGGTGATGTCGCGAAATACTCAGTGTCGCCTATAACAGTGGCGATCGTGAAAGGCGCGCTTACGCCGATCCTGCAGGAGACAGTGAATTATGTAAATTCTCTTATCGTGGCAAAGGAACGCGGCATAAAGATCAAGGAGTCAAAGTCAACCGAGCTCGAGGAGTACTCGAGCCTCATTACGGTTGAGGTAAAGACCGATAAAGGCATCAGATCTGTCACCGGCACATTGTTTACCAAAAAGGACGCAAGGATCGTGAAGATAGATGAATTCCACGTCGACGCTATACCGCAGGGGTACATGATAATAGCCCACAATATAGACGTCCCGGGGATCATAGGGCAGATCGGCACCATGCTCGGCAAGAACAATATCAATATCGCTACAATGACCTTTGGCCGCGAGAAACCCGGCGGAAAAACGCTCTCGGTCCTGAACGTTGACAACGAGGTGTCTGAAAAGGTCCTTGATGAAATAAGGAAGGTAAAGAACATACTGGATGCGAAACTGATAAGATTATAGCGTAGAGCGTACAGCGTTTAGCGGATAGGAAAAGTAACTATACGCTACCCGCTATACGCTAAAACATGTAAAAAAGGTGACTAACTATGAAAAAGAATAAGATCTATATCATTGATGTGACCAACAGGGA
>JABMRA010000142.1 GCA_013202925.1 Candidatus Omnitrophota bacterium
CCACCCAGGCAGCCCTAAACTTCCTCAGAATGCTTGACACTTTAGTCCTGGACTAAATGGGCAAGCATTTTATCTATGGCGACTATCCGCGCATTCATTGCAGTAGAAATCGACCATCCGAATAAAGAAAAACTCTCCGCCCTCATCTCTCATCTAAAAAAACCCAATGCTGACGTAAAATGGGTCAATGACACCCATATGCACCTAACATTGAAGTTCCTTGGCAATATAGAGCAGGCCAAGATTAAGGAAATCTCTGAAGCGCTTAACTCAATAGCGAAAGGGTTCAAGGTATTCGCTGTCCAGTTCTCAAAAATAGGCGCATTCCCAAACATGCACCGTCCGCGCGTTATCTGGCTGGGCATTGATAAAGGAAGCGACGCCCTGAAACTTCTGAATGGAAAAATAGAAACCGGCATGGAACAAATCGGATATGCCCCCTCGACTTCGTCCCTCGACAAGCTCGGGACTTCGCTCGGGGCAGGAAAAGAAAAGCGTGAGTACAGATCCCATCTCACGCTCGGAAGGGTCAGGTCCCTAAAAAATATATCAGGACTTGCGAAGCTTATTGACGGACATCAGCTTGATTTCCAGGATGAAATCAAAATCGACCGACTGATACTATTCCAAAGCACCCTCACCCCAAAAGGCGCAATTTATACCCCATTATCTACCCATGCCTTCCGCGTCGGTTCCGCGTAAAGTTCCGCGCATTTCCGCGATTATCATCACAATACCCTGTAGGCGATTTGCAAAATAATATTCGTATACACTCCTGCCATCAGGTCATCTGCCATTACGCCAAGACCGCCGCTCAATCCTTCCAGCGTCTTTATAGGCCTGGGCTTCACTATGTCAAAAAACCTGAAAAGCAAAAATGCAGCCACCACATATCCCATGGTCGCTGGCAAAAGATACAGACTGACCAGCATGCCCGCGAACTCGTCTATTATTATTTCACTTGCGTCCTTGCCGCCAAAAAGCTGCTCTGCCTTTCCAGCAGTCAAGAGACCGAGGATGAGACACAGTACTATACAGATCCCCATCAAAAGTGGATCTGCCTTGATGAAATAATACAAAAATAAGGCCGCAAGGCTTCCCATGCTGCCCGGGGCCACAGGCAGATACCCTATATAGAATACGCTCGCGATTAATTTACACAGACGGCTCATCCCTCACCCATAAAAATATATTTATTCCTCATCATATAGGAAATCCCGGATGCGAGCGTCATCAATACAGTGATCAGCATAAGCGCGTACACGCCTTTACTGTAATATCCTATATACTGAAATGCAACACCTGAATCCCTGATTATCAAAAATACAAGGATGGACGATACAGCAACCATCTGGGAGACGGTCTTGTGCTTCCCTGCTATGTCAGCTGAAAGCACCTTTTTCTTGGATAACGCGACTACCCTTATCCCTGTAATAACAAGGTCCCTGGCAATGATCACTATTACCATCCATGCGGGGATTATCTTCATTTCAACAAAGGCCAAAAACGCGCCCAATATCAATATCTTATCAGCAATCGGATCCATCAGCTTTCCAAATTCAGTGACGCTGCTGGTCTTTCTCGCAAGCAAGCCGTCGTAATAATCCGTTATACACGCTGCCAAAAATATCGCGAGCGCGAAGAATTTGGCCCCCGCGCCCCTGATAAATAGAAAAAGGATGAAGATCCCTGCCAGCACTATCCTTGAAATCGTCAATTTATTCGCCAGATTCATAACACCTCGCCTACCAGATCGTATTCATAGGTATCGGTTATGCGGACATTGTAAAAATTGCCCGGCTCCAAAGCCCTGCCTTTTACATGCACGGTCCCATCGACCTCTGGCGCATCATACTCGGTCCTTGCTATATAATCGCCCTCTTGCGCCTCATCGACCAGGACCTTTAATCGCCGGCCTTTGAATCTTTCATTTATCCGGCTGGATATCGACTGCTGCAGCGTCATTATCTCATTGAACCTGCGCTGCTTCTCTCTCTCCGATACCTGTGCCTTGAGCTTATACGCCGGCGTGCCCTCTTCCCTAGAATACATGAAAAGCCCTAATCTTTCAAATCTTGTTTTTTTAATAAAAGATACGAGTTCCTGAAAATCCTTTTCTGTCTCGCCGGGAAAACCAACGATAGCTGAGGTCCTTATGCACACGTCCGGGATCTGGCGCCTGATGTATTGGATCAATGAAGCAATGTCCGCCTTTCCGGTCTTTCTCCCCATGCGCCTCAATATCCTGTCGCTCGCGTGCTCGATAGGCAGGTCAATGTATCTGCATATGTTTTTGCTGTCCCTGATCACCTTTATAACGTCTTTGTCAAGGTTGGCTGGATGGCAATAAAGAAGGCGCAGCCATATTCCGTTTGAGACCTTGTCCAGTTCTTTTAATAATTCCGCCAGTTTTTTCCTGCCGCATAGATCCGTGCCGTACAGCGATGTGTCCTGCCCGACTAAAACAATCTCTTTGATGCCGCGCTGGACCAGCTGCCCTGCTTCTTTTGCCACTGACTCGATAGGCCTGCTCCGGTAAGGCCCTTTCAGATACGGTATTATGCAATACGTGCATCTGTTCCCGCACCCCTCTGAGATCTTGATATATGCGTAATGCGCTGGTGTCAGCATCGGCACGGAATTTCTTTTAAAGGTAGCATCGAAATCCACTACACCCCTGAATTCATCTATCTCCCTGAGCTCTTTTTTTAATTTCCCCCTGTATCTTTCCGGAAGGCAGCCTGCCACAACTATCTTTTTTACGTCACCGGCCTTTTTGGCGTCAACCACCTTTAAGATAGTCTCTATTGATTCGTTCTTTGCGTCTTCGATAAAGGCGCAGGTATTGACTATTACTGTATCAACGCCAATGGCATTGTCCTTAAAGGCATAACCCTTCTCCTTGAATTCAGAGACGATGCTTTCTGAATCCACAAGATTGCGGGGACAACCAAGGCTTATTATGGTGAATGACTTTTTCATAAAAACAGAGCAGGGTTGGGGTCGTTCGGCACTGGAATAATTTTGCCGTCCGCTGCGGTTTACAGCTCTCCGCCTCAGGCGGATCGCCGTAATCCCTTGCGGACATTTGCCAAAATTTTCCTAATGTGCCTCAAACCCCAACCCTGCCCTTACTCCTTTATCCCATCTTTCGTAATAATAACTTTTTTCTTCTCTCCCTTTTTCCCAGCAACGCCAAGGTCTTCTTCGTTAATCTTAAGCGTCACTCCTCCGGCATTGCCGAGTTCCAGCTCGATCTCATCCTCTGCCTGCCAGACGTCGCTCGTCCCTCTCTTAAATATACCCTGGAACAAGAGCTCTCCGTCCCCAACCACACGAATCCATGTATCAGAACGCGCCGTGATCTCAAGCTTAAGCCCCTCTATTTTACCCGACTCCTTCTTTACGACCTCCTTGACCGGAACTGGCGCAGCAACATGGATCTTGCCTAACTTCCTGGCTTCTTCTTTTTTTGCAGCATACGCCTTGTATTTCGCGGAACTATTTTTTATAAATCGCCCTGTCTGAATAAAACTAAAGCCTACCACCCATATGGCAAGGACAGCCAGAAGCGCGGTCCCTACGTGACGCTTGTGCTTCTCGAACCAATCACCCGACGCCCTTTCTCCTTCCAGAACCAACGCGGTCTCATCTTTCTTCTCCGCCCCGCCCAAATATTCCCTTACTGCCTTCTCTTCTGTTGCCCCTAAAAACTGAGAATACGTTTTTACAAAACTCCTCGCGTAGAACTGCGAACCGATCTCCTGCAGCATATCCTCTTCTATATTGAAAATTATTTTCTTTGGGATGCGGGTTCTCTCTGAAACCTCTTCTACGGCGAGCCCTTTTGATTCGCGGATTTTCTTGAGTGTTTTTCCAACAGTTTCAGGCATATTATTGTGTGTCCTGTGCTTCTGCGGTCTCTTACTCGCCTTCTTCGGCCTTGTAGTCCTTTATAAGGATCTCCCGCGGCTTGCTGCCCCTGAACGGGCCTACTATACCTTCTTCCTCCATGGCATCAATGAGCCTTGCAGCCCTTGTATACCCCAGCCTGAGCCTGCGCTGGAGCATTGAAACAGATGCCTGCCCTGTTTCAATGACCATCTTTACTGCCTCGTCAAAAAATTCATCCTTGCTAAAGCCAGCCCTGCCGGATACGCTCTTTTTCTGCTGCTCGAGTATCTCGTCGTCGTAAATCGGTTCCCTCTGCTCCTTCAGTGCATTCACGACCCTCTCTATTTCCGGATCAGTCAGGAGCGTACCCTGGGCCCGTATCGGCTTCTCTCTGCCGGGCTGCAAAAACAGCATGTCGCCCTTTCCCAGCAGTTTATCCGCGCCGTTCATGTCCAGGACAGTCCGTGAATCCACCTTTGACGCCACCTTAAAAGATATCCTGGCGGGAAAATTCGCCTTTATAACTCCTGTCACGACATCCACTGACGGCCTCTGCGTCGCGAGCACTATATGTATGCCCACTGCCCTTGACAGCTGCGCCAGCCGGGTAATGGCATTCTCTACCTCCTGCTGCGCCACCATCATAAGGTCTGCCAGTTCATCTATAATAACCACTATATAGGGGATCTTGTCTGCTGATTTCTCATTGAATATGTCGATGTTCCTGGCTGTGGCCTTTGCCAGGAGCTTGTATCTTTCCTCCATCTCATTCACCACCCACAAAAGTGCGCCTGATGCCTTTTTTGAATCCGTAACAACAGGGCACAGAAGATGCGGCAGGCCATTGTAAACAGCAAGCTCCACCTTCTTTGGGTCCACCATTATAAATTTCAACTCGTCCGGAGTGGCATTGTATATCATGCTCATTATCAATGAATTCACGCACACGGTCTTGCCTGACCCTGTCGTGCCTGCTATTAAAAGGTGCGGCATGTTTCCCAGGTCTGCCACCACGCTATTTCCGGAAATACTCTTTCCGAGCGCGATAGCAAGCTTTGAACCTGCCGCCTTTTTCTGGTATTCAGCGGACTCGAGCAATTCCTTTAGATATACCAGGGACGAACTCTGGTTCGGCACCTCTATGCCCACTGCTGATTTTCCCGGTATCGGCGCCACGATCCTGATAGCCGAGGCCTTCATGACAAGGGCTATGTCATCACTCAATGCCGTGATCCTATGCACCTTTACGCCGGGCGCTGGCTGCGCCTCATACCTGGTAATAACAGGTCCTTTGGTTATGTTCACCACCTTTACCTCTATGCCAAAGTCATGCAATGTGTCCTCGAGTATCCTGGCATTTGCCTCCAGGTCCTCTCCTATCATCCTCTCGGATTCAGGAGGCGGAGAGTCCAGCAATTCCAGGCCTGGCAATTTATAATCGCCTACCACCCGAGGCTCGATATTTATCGGCTTTTTCCTGGCCGCGGGTTTCGGTTTCAACACCTGCACTGGCACTGGCTTTGATTTCACAATGACTGGTTTCGGCACGATCGGCTTTTCTTGTTTTTTCTCCCGTTCAGCATCTCTTTCCATGCCCCCTGCCCCTTGTCCATTGTCCCTCTCTATCCTAACTGCGGGCCTTATCCTGGGCCTTGCCCTAGCCCGCCGGGCCTCCTTAAACAACTGTCCCTCAGCCCTTTTCTTTTTCAATTCACCCAAAAGGCCCCACGTCCGCATAAACAAAAATGAAAACAAAGGGATGATCAAAAACTCTGTGGCAACCAAAAGCGCCAAAATGCTCAGGGAGAGCGTAACGATATATGCGCCTATGCCTCCAAAATATCTAAGGATAATGCTTGATAAAAGCAAGCCCAGAAAACCGCCCCTTTCCATCACCAGCACAGGATCGCCTGCGCCTGTAAGACTAAAAAACGCGGAGCCTGAACAAAATAAAATGGTTATCCCCAGAAACCTGAAAAGCGGTTTTTGATCCAGTCTCTCGGCCAGCATGCCGATCCCCCACACAATGAATAAAAACGGGATGGAAAACGCTGCGTAGCCTATGATCTTGAATATGAGCCATGCAGCGTACGCGCCTACTATGCCTACATAATTTCTGATATGGAGATTGGGATGGGATGTCTCGAAGCGGATATCATAAGGCGTGTATGAGATCATTGAGACGAGTAAAATCAACGCCGCTGCGAACAGGGCAAAGGAAATAACTAAGTCTTTTTTATCTCGTCTCATTGTCCGTTGATCTGTTAGTCCGTTAGTCCGTTATAAAAGCAAAAGAACCAAAATCCCTGCTGCAATGCAATAGATACCGAACAGATGAAACCTGTTCCTGTAAATGAGCCTCAATAACAATTTTAATGATAAAACACCGACAATGCAAGAGACAACAAGCCCGAACACGCAGTTTATATTAAACCCTGCGAGAGAACCTGCTCTTGCCTTGAGTAAAAATGCGCCTATGATCGCTGGTATGGATAGCAAAAAAGAAAATCGCGCCGCGGCCTTGCCGTCGAGTCCGAGAAAAAGGCCGGTAGAAATGGTCGCCCCGCTTCTTGATATGCCTGGTAACGTAGCAATGCCCTGAGCCAGGCCGATCAGAAATGCCTTGGGGACTGACATGCCTTCAGTGCCAAACCTGATAAAGTTGCCGAGGATAAGCCATGCGCCTGTTACTATAAGCATCGCGCCCACGAGCTTGACATTGGAAAAGGCTGATTCGGCTGCTGAGCCAAAGAGAAGGACAAAAAGAACCGTAGCCGCGCTGCCTATTATAACAAAAAACCCCACCCTCTTCTTGCTGGTGAAGATATCTAATATATCATTCCAGAATACTATGAATATAGCGGCAAGGGTACCTAAATGCAGAAATATATCAAATACAAGATGTGTTTCTTTAAGCCCTATTAATCTATGCAGGATCACCAGGTGGCCGGAGCTTGAGATCGGCAAGAACTCAGTCACACCCTGCACAATTCCAGATATTATAGCTTCAAAAAACGACATGACCAATACCTAACTAAGACAGTATGTTTGTGAAAAGTGAAATGTTAAAAGTGAAAGGCAAAAAAGATACTTTTCACCTTTCACTTTGCACTTTTAACTA
>JABMRA010000143.1 GCA_013202925.1 Candidatus Omnitrophota bacterium
CCATAGCTTTTCTGAACGCCTTTCCCGCGTATCCCGCGGATAATAGCTCCCCTGAAAAGGTCACTGATATATCAGACCGTAAATATGAAGAAGCCCTGATCGAGCTTCTGGATAACGCGAAAGAATCAATAGTCGTTTCCATGTATGGCATAAGCCCGGGCTCAGAAGGGAAGAACCCTGTAAGGCTCCTCTTAAATGACCTGCTGGAAGCCAGGCTAAGGGGAGTCAGTGTTACGATGTACCTTAATACCCGTTTTAGAGACCCTGAGATGTCTTTTATAGGGAGCCCTGTGTTTAAGGAGCTGAAGGGCTCTGGGTGCGAGATCTACCTTATACCGCCAAGCCGTAAGCTTCATGATAAACTAATAATAATTGATAATAGATATGTAGTCGTAGGCAGTACAAACTGGTCTAATTCCGCCCTCAGGAGGAATTTTGAGTCCAATACCCTCATTGATTCACCCGGCCACGCCCAGGAGAAGCTCAAACGGCTTGAAGATGTATTGAAGTTTGTAAAGTCAAACAGCGAAATATCCGGCATCCCGGGTTATTCAGAAGATCTGCCGGAGGAACTGTCTATTCCCAAAGAGCTTTTGTTGAACAAGAAATACTTCTCCCGCATGGTTACAGGCCAGGATGAACGCGTTTTTAGTCTATATCTCCTGCTTTTGGCCTATGGCCAGTTAATAGGCGAGGAGGAATTTTTCATAAACATGGAAGATATGGCGTTGAGTCTAGGACTGCCTGATTCATGGAGTTATACTGCTTTAAGGAGACAGGTGATAAGAAGCCTGAAGAGACTGGATAAACGTTATGACCTTATAAGCGTAAAGTTTTTACATGGTAAAGACGCATACGTAGTGTTAAAGCCCGTTGTCATTGCGAGCAAAGTGCCCGTAGGGCACGAAGCGAAGCCTGCCTTGCCGGCAGGCAGGCAATCTCGATTTACCATATCCTCTGATTCTGTTATAAAGAGGGAAGGCCCTGATTTAACCCTGCGCCTGAAATTTCTTCTTATAATAGAGGCCCTGCTTAAGAACGAGGGGGAAGATCTCTCTTCCATGGCAAAGTCCGACTTAGCCGCGCGCTTCAATGTCAATAAATCAACCATCCACGAAGCCTTTAATGACTTAAAAAGATTCGAAAGAAAATGACACACTCCTGTGCCTTGTATAGTGAAGGGGCTTAGTTTAGAATAATGTTAAAAAGTAAGCTCATAATTGACAAAAAGAATAAAATCTAAACCATAGCCTTGATTTTAGTTTAAAAATATGGTATACTGTAAACTATGAATAGACAAAACAACGAAAAAATAAACCAATTATATCTATGTTTACCAGAAGGTGTCATAGCTCCAGGCAAATGGCTACAGGATAAAGGATATTCCCGGCAGCGTGTTTACAATTATGTTAAAGGTGGATGGCTTAAATCTGTAGGCAAGGGAGCTTATAGCAGGCCGACAACAGAGGTGAGCTGGCAGGGTTTGGTCGCCTCATGGCAACACATAGAGAGTGAAGCTTATCATGTTGGCGGGGAAACAGCGCTTAATGTACAGGGATTTTCTCATTATTTAAGATTAGCGGGAGAAAATCTGATATATCTCGTAGGATCGTCAAAAGTTCCTTCGTGGGTTAGGAATGTCGCTCTTAATGTGTCTTTAAGGGTTGTGCATAAACAGTTATTTAGAGATGTATCCAAAAATGTTGGATTCACGGAAATAAAAAGTCCCATAAAGGACTGGCCATTAAAGGTTTCATCTCCTGAAAGGGCAATGATGGAAGTGTTGGTATTTGTTAAAGATGAATTTTCATTTACTTTTGCCGCAGAGCTCATGGAAGGATTAACCACATTGCGCCCAAGCGTAGTTAATGAATTACTGCATGCTTGCGGGCATGTGGCAGTCAAGAGATTGTTTTTGTTTTTGGCGGGATATTATAAGCACCCCTGGATAGAGACAATAGACAAGGCCGCTGTTGGTTTAGGGAAAGGCAAAAGGCATATTGTAGATAAAGGTAAACTGAATAAGGCATATCTAATAACAGTGCCGGAAAGATTTAATGTTTGATATAGAAAATCCGTTAAGCAAGGTAATCCTGACTGGGGCCTTTTAGGTTTAGATGGCGTGAGTAAACTTCCGGCGGTTCAGTGGAAGTCGTATAACTTAAATCAAATGAGTGCGTCTCGCCGGAAGACGGCGATTGAAAAGCTTGAAAAAATTCTTTATCGGTAAAAATAGGTGAGATTAATGGGATTTGAAAGAAAATGACACACTCCTGTGTCTTATATATGTAATAGGGTGGGGCATAGAAGGCTGAGTACTATTGACATAACTATAGAAGTTTAGTATTGTATATAGTTAAACTTTATGGTATACTTTAATCATGAAAAATAGGTCATTTTGGAAAAATGCTATAGAAGGGCTGTTTAAAGAAAAGTCTATCATCTGGCTGACAGGTGTAAGGCGTTCAGGTAAGACATTTCTGTGCAAAGGCTTTGAGGGTATTGATTATTTTGACTGTGAGCTTCCTCGGGTAAGGCGCATGATGGAAGACCCTGAATCATTTTTAGAAGGCTTACGCGGGCGCAGGATTGCGCTGGATGAGATTCACAGGTTACCAAACCCATCGGAAATACTGAAAATAGCCGCAGATCATTATCCTGATATGCAGATTATTGCTACAGGCTCGTCTGTTCTTGGCGCTTCTGCGAAATTTGAGGATACGTTGACAGACAGAAAGCGGGAGTTGTGGCTTACCTCTATGACATTATCAGATGCGAAGTCTTTTGGTAATACTGATTTGAAGCACAGGTTTCTCTATGGTGGATTACCACCTTTCTTTATGTCCGCTCGATACCCGGAGCGGAATTTTCAAGATTGGATAGATGCTTTTTGGGCAAAAGACATCCAGGAGTTATTCAGGCTCGAAAAGCGATATTCGTTTCAGAAATTCTTTGAGCTTATCATGGCTCAAAGCGGCGGTATATTTGAGGCCAATAGTTTTGCATCGCCATGTGAAGCTAGCCGGACTACTATCTCTAATTATCTGAAAGTGCTTGAAGCTACTTTTACCGCGCATGTTATTCATCCTTTTAGTTCCAAAAGGCAAAATGAGATCATATCCGCTCCGAAAGTCTATGGCTTTGATACAGGGTTTGTTTGTTATTACCGCGGTTGGCATGAACTCAGAGATGAAGATATGGGTTATTTATGGGAGCATTTTGTTTTGAATGAGCTATTTGCCCATCGACAAGTTAGAGACATCGGTTATTGGAGAGATAAACAGGGGCACGAGATAGATTTTGTGATCAATAAGAGGGGGCAGCCTCTCATAGCGATAGAATGTAAATGGCGTGATAAAGATTTTGATCCGGCAAATGCTAAAGTGTTTTTAAGGCATTACGATAAGGCGCAAGTATATGTAGTGTCTCATAATGTTAGTCATCCTTATAGCCATAGATATGGTGATTTTACGATTAAGTTTATAAATCTCGCGGACTTTTGTCTTATATAGTGAGAGGGGATTAAAAAAGATTTGTATTTTTTGGTATTTAGTGTATACTTTTGTTAGATAAGTGTGATTTTAATCACATAAATTAAACCAAAAGGTGTCTATGGCTTTGGCTATGGCTTTGGCCAAAGGAGGCCAAACCATGACCTTCTGGTCAATCGGAAGCCAAACCATGGCTTATGGCCTATGAAGCGAATATTAATAGACAAATTAATTTCATGGAAGAAGTCGGAACAGCGAAAACCTCTTATTTTAAAAGGTGTCCGCCAGGTTGGGAAGACGTGGTTGTTAAAGGAATTCGGTAAAAAATATTACGAAAATACGGCTTATTTCAATTTTGAAGAGCAAAGCGAATTAAAACAATATTTTGAAACGACTAAAGATGTTCAGAGGATTATTCAAAATCTTGCTTTGATTAACGGCGCTCCGATTATTCAGGGAAAGACGATTATTATTTTTGATGAAATCCAGGAATGCAGCGCGGCGCTCAACGCGTTGAAATATTTTTGTGAAACCGCTCCGGGATATCATATTGTCTGCGCAGGGTCATTGTTGGGAATCAGGGTTACGAAGCCGGCGTCGTTTCCCGTTGGAAAAGTTGAATTTCTATCGATACATCCGATGACATTTACGGAGTTTTTATGGGCATTAAAAGAAGAAAAACTTGTTCAATATATTGATAATATTGACTGCATGGATCCGATACCTGATATTTTCTTCAATCAATTATATGAAAAATTAAAGATGTACTTTATTACCGGAGGAATGCCGGAATCAGTGCGCGTCTGGGCCGAAGAAAATGATGTCGCGCGGGTGCAAAAAGTATTGGGAGATATATTGAATGCGTATGAGCTTGATTTTTCAAAACACGCGGAAATAAAAGATATTGCCAAATTGGGGTTGATTTGGTCGTCGATCCCTTCCCAGCTTTCAAGAGAGAATAAAATATTTATGTATCGTGCGGTTAAAG
>JABMRA010000005.1 GCA_013202925.1 Candidatus Omnitrophota bacterium
ACAGCTGATACGCTGGCCGCAGTCAAGGAGGCAAAGAAGAAAGGCGCGAGGATACTCTCCATCTGCAATGTCGTTGGTTCGAGCCTGACCAGGATATCAGACGGCGTCCTTTATACTTATGCAGGGCCTGAGATAGGCGTGGCCTCTACCAAGGCATATACTGCACAGCTCGGCATACTTTATCTCCTTGCGTTTTATATTGCTGAGAAGAGGGATACGTTGAGAAAAAGGGTTAAGAGGTTTTTGATAAAAGAATTCAGGGCCCTGCCGAATATACTGCAGAGGATACTTGAAAAGAAGAACGACATACAGAAGATCGCAGGGAAGCACCTTCATTTTGGTTCATTCCTTTATCTGGGTAGAAATCTGAATTTTCCGACTGCCCTTGAAGGGGCGTTAAAATTAAAAGAGATCTCGTATATACCTGCAGAGGGCTATGCCGCAGGTGAAATGAAGCATGGTCCCATTGCCTTGATAGATGAATACAGGGCAGTTGTCTGCGTAGCGCCGGACTCCTTTATATATGAGAAGATGGTTTCAAATATCCAGGAGATATGCGCAAGAAAAGGAAAGGTGATCATAGTCGCCACAAAAGGAGACAGCGCCATAAAGAGATTTACCAAAGAGGTTATATATGTGCCCAAGATAGATGATCTATTTTCACCCGTTGTTACTGTCCTGCCGCTCCAGCTTTTGGCCTATTACATCGCAGTGAAGAGAGGCTGCGATGTGGACCAGCCAAGAAATCTGGCAAAAAGTGTTACAGTTGAATAGGTGTGCATTATGCCAGGCAAGCTTTACATAGTATCTACCCCTATCGGAAACCTTAAAGACATAACCTTTCGCGCTATAGAGACGCTTAAAGAGGCAGGTCTTATTGCCTGCGAAGACACCCGCCACACAAAAAAACTCCTTTACCATTACGGGATCACTACTCCCACGACAAGCTATTTTGAGCACAATAAGGTCAGAAAAGGCGAATATCTGGTGCAGCTTCTCAAAGAGGGCAAAAACATAGCCCTTGTCTCCGATAGCGGCACGCCCGGCATAAGCGACCCTGGCTTTAAGATCATCAATCTTGCAATAGAAAATGACGTTCCAATTACGATCATCCCGGGTCCCTGCGCATTTGTTTCAGCCCTGGTCTTATCAGGCATGCCAACGGATAGCTTCATGTTCAAAGGTTTTCTGTCGCAGAAAAAGGCAAAGAGGCGCAGACAGCTGGAGGCATTAAAGGACGAGAAGCAGACCATTGTCCTCTATGAATCACCGCACAGGTTCCTGAAGGCCCTGGGGGACATATTGGATATACTTGGCGATAGGGATATTGCCATTGGCCGTGAGCTCACAAAGGTATTTGAAGAGACCCTGCGCATGAAGGTCTCTAAGGCCATCCAGCACTTCACTGCCCACGCCCCCCGCGGCGAATTCGTCCTGATGATCCGCGGAAATGCTTGACATTTCAGTCCTGGACTAAAGTGTCAAGCATTTTGCAGGCAGCGGGAAATCCCTTGACAAATCGTCTCAACTCGTTTATTATGAGTATATTATGAAAGAAATCGCACTCTTCAATATAGCCGTTCCTGGAGAATTTCTTCTCAGGCATACAGATCGTCATTGATAAACCTGTAACGGGGAAATAATGTTTGTATTCTCGAATCTATTTGCAGCGTTGGCGACGTTGTTGAGCGTAATACTGACGGTTTTATACTGGCTTATACTAATACGTGCCTTGATAAGCTGGGTAAACCCGGATCCGTATAACCCGATAGTCAAATTTTTATACAAGACCACAGAGCCGATCTTATATCCCATAAGAAAGATGATTCCTCTTCAGATGGGGGTTGGCATTGATATATCACCGATAATCGCCTTTCTAGTAATCATTTTTTTAAGAAGTTTTTTAGTAAAGACCCTCCTGGATATAAGTTTTAGGTTGAGATAAAAACGGGGTGAGGAAAATATGTGGACCAAAGAAGACCTTAAGAAGGTCGTAGAGGAACAATTGGGGGATTATCTATTGATAGTCGTCTCCAACAGGGAGCCCTATATACATACGCACAAGAAGGGACAGATCGTGTGTCAGCGTTCAGCAGGAGGCGTGGTAACAGCCATTGATCCTGTTATGAAGGCATGCAGCGGTCTGTGGATCGCGCATGGCAGCGGAGACGCGGATAGAAAGACAGTGGACAAAGATGACCGGCTCCAGGTGCCTCCGGATGATCCGAAATACACACTCCGCAGGGTCTGGCTTACAAAGGAAGAAGAGGACGGCTATTATTATGGATTTGCGAACGAGGCGCTATGGCCCTTGTCCCACATATCTTATACCAGGCCAAAATTTGATGAGAGTGACTGGCGGATGTACGAGAAGGTCAATAAAAAATTTGCCGACGCGATCTTGAAAGAGGTGGGTGACAGAAAGGCGTTTGTGTGGATACAGGATTACCACATGGCGCTCCTCCCTAAATTTTTGAAAGAGGCAAAGGGCTCTAATATCATAACCGCGCATTTCTGGCATATACCATGGCCCAATCCAGAGGTATTCAGGATCTGCCCAAAAAAGACCGAGATCCTTGAAGGCCTTTTGGCAAACGACCTCTTAGGTTTTCATCTGAGGTATCACTGCGAAAATTTTATTGCCACTGTAGAAAAAGAGATGGAGGCCAGGGTAGACCGTGAGAGATTTTCTATTATAAAAGGCGGGCACGAAACACTTATACGTCCTTTTCCCATAGGCGTGGATTACGAGTATGTCAAGGGGCTTTCAGAGTCAGAGGAAGTGAATCAATGCATGCAGAGTCTAAAAGAGGAATTTGTCCTGCATTACGATTTTATAATGCTCGGCCTGGATAGGATTGATTACACAAAGGGTATACTCGAGAGGTTAAGGGCAGTGGATAGATTCGTAGAAAAATACCCTGAGTACAAGGGCAAATTTGTATTTATCCAGATGGGCCGTCTCTCGAGGATGCATATACCTGCTTATAAAAGTCTCAATGACGAAATAAACGCGCTCGTTGAAGAGATCAACTGGAAGCATTCTCAGGAAGGATGGGCGCCGATAGTCTTTGTGCGCAGATATATAACCTATCCCGAGGTCATAGCATTCTATAAGCTGGCAAATATATGCGTGGTAAGCCCTCTCCACGACGGCATGAACCTCGTGGCAAAGGAATATGTCTCTACCCGTACTGACAACTCCGGGATCCTTGTCCTGAGCCAGTTTACCGGTTCGTTCAGGGAGCTGCAGGAAGCGGTCACGATAAATCCTTATGACACAGATGATTTTGCAGAAAAGATTAAGTTAGCATTGGAGATGAAGAAGAAAGAGGCAAAAAACCGCATGCTTAAAATGAGAGAACAGGTTGAACAGAACAATATCTATAAATGGGCAGGCAAGGTCTTGTCAGCGCTTCTGAAATTCGAATTTAAAGA
>JABMRA010000006.1 GCA_013202925.1 Candidatus Omnitrophota bacterium
ACCCCCACTGTTTCGTTTTGTTTCGCTTTGCTCAACAAAAGCGAAACAAAACGGTGGGGGTAAGTTCGGATAGCGATTTATGTTCACTTGCTTTTGCTCGTTCCATAAATCGCGTCCTCACTTATTTTTTCCTTGACACAAAAGGGCATCTGTATTATATTTATTGCTTAAACCCTTTTATTTTTTAATAAGTTTGTGATAATTTTCACAAAGTTAATGAGTGCGTGATTTATGAAAATCAGAGATTTTCATAAATCACTATACGAATTAATCCGCCGACCTGTTCTCCGAAGCTCGAAGAGCATAGGAGGAAGCTTATTTACTATGAAGTTTCTTTTTTGGCGAAGGCGGATCATGCCACCGAAAGGCATTTTTCTTGGATACGTATTTCATCAACAGGCCAAACCTCGACAGGCTTGCAAAATCCCTCTTTAAGACACATAAGGTATACGCCCCTTTTAAGTCGGACGAGAACAGGCATTACCAAAGGATAAGGGATGCCGGCCTGGGAGATGCTGTCCTTGGCGAGATAAGGGCAGTCCAGTCAATAAAAACCTTTTACCTGCCGGTCCGCACAAAGGTCGCCGAATACTTTTCCGAAAAGATTTCCGAAAAAAAATCAAGGCCCATAGCCATAATGGGTGCCAAGTCATGCGATCTGGCTTCATTGAAGGTAATGGACTATGTATTTACGCAGGACTCCTTTAAGGACCCCCTCTATATCGCACAAAGGGAAGAGGGCCTTGTTATTTCAAGCGATTGCACTTCGTATGGAGACAGCTGTTTTTGCGTTGCGTTGGGAATAATGCCGCATCCTACAGAAGATTTTGACATAAACCTTTCTGAGCTGGACAGCGGATATGTAGTGGAGGTCGGTTCCGAGAAGGGCGAAAAGATAGTAAAAGAGTATTTCAAATTATTCCAGAAGGCCAGCCTTTATATCGAGAAAAAAAATGAGAACAGGACAAGATTAAAAGAACAGCTTCTGAAGCATGTAAAAAATAAAAGGATCCCCGCGAAAGAATCGATACAGGATCTTTTCAAGAAAAAATTTGATACAGGCCTGTGGGAAGAGACGGCAAAGGCGTGCGTTGAGTGCGGCGCGTGTAATGTAATATGCCCTGCATGCCATTGCTTTGTTTTAAAGGACCAGGCATCTGACGGCGGCTTTGAAAGGCTCAGATTGTGGGATTCATGCCTTCTTTTATCTTTTGCGAGAGTCGCGGGAGGCGCGAACCCGAGAAAGCTCCTTGCCGAGCGCCTAAGGAATCGTTTTGATAAAAAGTTTAATTTTTTCCCTGATGCCATTGGAAGATTTGGATGCACTGGCTGCGGGAGATGCAGCGATGCATGCGCCGGCAAGATAAAGATCGACGAAGTCCTCAGTAAACTCGGAAATACTTAGCGGGATGAGATCATGACGGAGAATTCGTACGTACCTATAAAGACCAAGGTCCTGGATGTCTGCGAGGAGAGTCCGACCATAAAGACATTCACGCTCAAGCCTGAGAAGCCAATCCCATTCAGGGCAGGACAGTTTATGGAGATGACTGTGCCTGGCATAGGAGAGGCGCCTTTTACTCCTTCGTCTTCTCCGTATGAAAAGGGCAAGATGGCAATCAGCATCATGAAGGTCGGCAGGATCACTGGTAAGATACATGAGATGAAAAAGGGCGATATAATTGGTTTGCGAGGGCCTTATGGCAACGAGTACCCGCTTTCTGAATTTGAAGGAAAAGAGATCCTGCTTGTCGGAGGAGGCGTGGGGCTTGCGCCGCTGAGGGCATTATTCCTGGCATTGGTGCATGAGATAGATAAATATAAAGGTATCTTGTTCTGCTGTGGATCCAGGACGCCTTCCGACATCATCTATAAAGACTGCGTGCTGGACAAGTGGCAGAAGCTCAATAAAAAGGTCAAGTTCAGGGTCACTGTTGACAAGAAGGACAAGGACTGGAAGGGTAAAGAAGGCCTTGTGACTACCCAATTGGATGATTTGAAGATAGATCTAAAGAATAGCGTTGCAATCGTATGCGGTCCGCCAATAATGATGAAGTTTAGCACGTTTAAGCTCCTTGAGATAGGTTATAGAGAGGACCAGGTTTACTTATCCATGGAAAAGAACATGAGCTGCGGCATAGGCAAGTGCGGCCACTGCAGGATGGGGAAATTTTACGCCTGTAAGGACGGCCCTGTTTTTAGATACGACAAGATAAGCAACATCCACGAGATCTGGGACTAGCGGTAAGCCCTGGGGGAATATGAAGCGGTTATTTATTGATCTGGAAAAATTGTATAATTGCGAGGCGCTGAAGGCGGAGTGCAGTTATTACTACCA
>JABMRA010000024.1 GCA_013202925.1 Candidatus Omnitrophota bacterium
CTTCAACTCTACAAACGAAGCCCGCTTCGCCCGCGATTCGAGGCGAGCGCGCTTAGCCCGGGAAGCGAGGCGAGCAATCACATTGTAAAATTTATGTCAATACGTCCCGACACCTGGATCAAGCGCATGGCTTTAGAGCAGGACATGATAAAGCCATTCGAATCCAGCCAGATCAAAAAAGGCAATATCTCCTATGGCCTTTCGAGTTATGGCTATGACATACGCATTGCCGATGAATTCAAGATATTCAAGGCCACTGGCCGCCCGGCTATAATTGACCCCAAGAAAATAGACCCTGGTTTATTCGAGGATTTTAAAGGCAATACCTGTATTATCCCGCCCAATTCTTTTATCCTGGCGCGCTCCCTTGAGTACTTTAAGATACCGCGCAATGTCCTGGCGCTTTGCACAGGCAAAAGCACCTATGCCAGAATAGGCGTAATAGTAAACGTCACGCCATTGGAACCTGCCTGGGAAGGCTTTATTACAATGGAGATAAGTAACACATCTCCAAGCCCAGTAAGGCTTTACGCAAATGAGGGCATCGCACAGGTGATCTTCCTTGAATCAAGCGAACAGTGCGCAGTGACCTATTCTGACCGCAAAGGCCGCTACCAATCCCAAAACACAATAACCCTCCCTAAATAGAATGCTTGCCCATTTAGTCCTGGACTAAATGGGCAAGCATTTTTTGGTGCAATGGGCTTGACTTTTGGGATGTTATAGGGTATACTAAATACAGAGATTATAAAAGTATTTAAAGTATTTACAATTTGTGCAAAATTGATTAAAACTAGAGAAAATAGGCCATGGGTCTCTAAGAGTAAAAAGCCAGGCAATTGAGACCTGGCATTTTTTATGCTGATATTCTCGGGCACGGCCTCTTATTGAATAGGGCCTCTCTCCCATGGCGGAGGACTAAACCTATATCATTCTAAAGAGACGTGCCCGGGTTTTTTAATGAACACGTCACTTATGGAGCGAGTGAAACGAGCGAACATAAGTGACAATGTGAATTAATCCGCCGAAGCTCTTCACAGATAGCTTAAGGATATATCCTGAGAGCGAAGGCGGATAGATTAAAGTTTAAGGTTGAGATATGTTAACCTGGCAAAAAGGAAAAAATAGGATAGTTACAAAGATTATTGCGCTTGTGGTGGTGCATGTGTTTCTTATAAGCAATATAGGATACGCTGCGCCGTCTGACAGGAGCTTTTTTAAAAATAAAAAAGTAGATTATAAAAAGATCCAGGGGCAGAGAGAAGAGGCGCTAAAGCAGAAGAAAGACGCGCTTTCCGGAAAAGCCAAAATAAAAAAATCCCCATATAAACGAGATTTAGAACATCGCGTAAATCTTTCATCTTTAAAAGACCTATCTGGCATATATATACCTGACTCATTGGGCCGGGTCGTAGAAGTTTATCAGGCATCGTCAGACAGAGGACAGAGGACAGAGGACAGAGGACAGAAAAAGCTTATAGTGCACATACAGGATCTGCACACAAATGCCGAAGCGCAGCTTAATGAAGCGAGCATACTGGAAATTTTAATAAAAGATTACGGGCTTGGCCTGGTCTGTTCAGAAGGCGCAGAAGGAGAAGTAGATACCTCCAGCGTCTCCGGTTTTCCAGATCCAGAAGTGCGGAAAAAAACTGCCCGACTATTTATTGATTCAGGAGAGCTTACAGCAGAGGAATATTTATCTATAACAAAATATCCAGACCTGCCTATCTGGGGCATGGAAGACAAAGACATCTACTTCCAGAATATAATCGAGTTCAACAAGATAATGAGATTCTCGCCGGACGCACAGGTCTTTATCCAGCTGGTAAAAGAGGCGCTGGAAGGGATGAAGCCTGAGATCTATTCAAAAAGGGTTCTTGAGGTCGACGCCAAACAAACCGAATACGAAGAAGGCGAGTTGGATACAAATGAATATCTGGATTATCTATACCGTTTGAGCGAATCGAGGACCGTTAGATACAGAAACATTGACCTGCTCAGAGAGACGCTTGAGTTTGAAAAAGGCATAGATCAGGAAAAGATAATGCAGGAGTCGCAAAGATTACTGGTCAATCTCCAGGAGATATTATCGGAAAAGCAGAACAGATCCGAGACCGGGGTGCTTCTTGCAAGGGCAGGGCTTTTCAAGGACCAGAAGATCTCGCCGTTTTCATTCTATAGTTATTTAGAAGAGCTTGCCAGGCGCCACCTGAAAGACGATCTAGAAAGATACCAAGGGCTTTTGGACTTTGTAGCGTACTTAGAAAAGGTAAATAACCTGGATTCCATGAAACTCTTCCAGGAAATCGAAGAGCTTACATATGAAACAAAAGACCTGCTCTCTACGAACGAGAACCAAAAACTCCTTACCCGGTCCCTCCGACACATAAAATTCCTTGAAAACTTTTTTAACTTAAAGGTCTCGAACGAAGAGCTGGACTATTATCTCGCCGATAGAGATAGGTTCAAGGTGAAGTGGTTCAAGTCTGTCATAACCCTCCTACGCCAAGGCTCCGGAGGGCAGGCGGACTTAACAGGCCAACGTACCAACGGACTAACGGACTACATCGACTACAACCCTGATCTGATCGACATGCGCCTCCCTGAACTCGAACATTTCTATGATATTGCCAGAGAGCGCGACATAGCAATGATCGATAACGCCGTAGCTGAGATAGAAAAGCGCAACGTGAAAGTCGCTGCCCTTATTGCAGGCGGTTTCCACACCCGCGGCATCACCCAGCTCCTAAAGGAAAAGGGCTATTCATACGTGGTCATCTCCCCGTATTCTTCCACAGATATAGATGAGGAGAATTATCAATATCTCTTGTCAGGCAAACGAAGGCCGCTCTCAGAACTGATAGACCAGTTGAACGCGGACGATAAACTCAGGCTTCCTTTATTCTTTAGCAAAGAAAGAGTGTCTGGGTCAACAGTTGTCTTAGATGATGCGATAGCAGAGGTTGATAAAATAATAGTTACTGTCTATGACGAAACCCAGAAGGGTCTCTTTGATATCGACAGGAGTAATTTTAGAAGTAAGCAGCGTAAAAGGTTTCAGGAGATTGCAAGGGGTATCTTTGGAGAATTACCCCTGAATGATAAAGATATAAATACCTATACTTTGTTGCCTGAGTCAGTAGATAGGGTAGAAGCCCCAGAAGCCGTTCAATGGGATTTATTTGATGTATTGAGTGCTGCGGAAACAAGACACGGAATCTAAGACAATAAGAATTTGTAACCCTGCCTTTACATCCTTATCTAAGGATATCAAATCACCCTTCATTAATATTTCTTTTGACTTCTCGTATAAGATTGGTGTATATTAAAAAAGTAGGAGAGGGAGGATTATGGCAAATATACGGCTGGTACTCTTGAGGCACGGTGAAAGCATCTGGAACAAGGAGAATAGATTCACGGGATGGACAGATGTTGACCTGTCCGAAAAAGGCATACTAGAGGCAAAGGAATCGGGCCGGGTCATGAAGAAAGAGGGCCTTACCTTTGACATTGCCTTTACCTCTGTATTGAAAAGAGCCATTAGGACATTGTGGTTTGTGCTGAATGAGATGGATCTCGTGTGGATCCCGGTGTATCGCTCCTGGCGCTTGAACGAAAGGCATTACGGAGCGCTGCAGGGGCTTAATAAATCAGAGATGGTCCAGAAATTCGGCGAAGAACAGGTCCTTATATGGCGCAGGAGTTATGATATCCAGCCGCCGGCCCTTGAGAAGAAGGACAAGCGAAGCCCTGCCAATGACCCTATATATAAGGAATTGGATGAGAAAGACATGCCTCTTACAGAATGCCTAAAGGATACTGTGACGCGCTTTGTGCCGTACTGGCAGGATACAATCGCGCCTACAATACAGTCAGGCAAGAAGGTCCTTATTGCTGCGCACGGCAACAGCTTAAGGGCACTCGTGAAATATCTGGACAAGGTGCCGGATGAAGAGATAGTAAAACTGAACATCCCCACCGGAATACCCCTTGTTTACGAACTATCCAAAGACCTCACCCCGATCAAGCACTATTATCTGGGAGATCCCGAGAAGGTCAAGAAGGCAATGGCCTCGGTATCCAACCAGGGCAAGGCTAGCGGGAAGAAATAAATGTTGGCCATGCGCGTGCTGCCCTTGACGCTTGCGTAATCGTAGGGTATACTTCTCTCTTTAGGAAGGAAAGGAGGGTAGATTATGGATTGGAATGCTGTAGTTATGGTGCCAGTAAAAGAAATACTGGCAAGGGTGGCTGGGTTTCTACCTACACTTCTAGGCGTCCTGATAATATTGATAGTTGGCTGGATCATAGCCGGGATGCTCAAGAACGTCGTAGTGAAGGTGTTGAAACTAATCCAGCTTGATACTGCAAGCGAAAAGTCAGGGCTTGGCGATGTCCTGAGGCGAGGGGGCATACGGCAGACGGTTTCTGAATTGGTAGGCGTACTTATCTATTGGCTCGTAATGTTGCTGGTTTTTATGACCGCCTTAAATGCTCTCGGTATGACAGTCGCGGCCAGCCTGCTGGACAAGGTAATCTTTTACATACCTAATGTAATAGCAGCAGTGTTTATTCTGTCATTGGGTATATTTTTCTCCAGCATGGTCGGTACCATTGTCCGCACTGCTTCGAGTAATGCCGGTATTACACAGGCAAAATTCCTCGGTCAGCTTACACAGACAGTTATTATGATATTCGCTGCTGTGATAACGCTGGAGCAGCTGAACATAGCAGCGTCTATGTTAAACTTTGCCATCAATATAATACTGGCTTCCATGGGCCTGGCATTGGCCATAGCAGTAGGGCTTGGTTCAAAGGATATTGCCGGAAAGATGATGCAGGATTTAATAAACAAGGTAAAGAAGTAAATAAGAGAGACAGGATCTTTACCTTTTGATTTTGGGCCCCGTCCGCCTCAGGCGGACGGGGTTTTTGTTTTTTTGGGGGGTTGACAGGGTGCCCTGGTTTATATAAAATGAGGGTTGATGAAGGGCAATAGGGGTGTTGCGCTAATACTGGTGGTCAGTATCCTTGCGGTCGCAGGCATAATGGCAGTGTCGTTTGCGTTTACAATGCGGCTCGAGCTAAAGGCGGCTATAAATTTTCTGGAGGCCACGAGGGCGTCTTATCTCTCAGAGGCAGGCGTCACTTACGCCCAGGCAGTTTTAAAGGAAGACGATAGAGACATCGATAGTTTCGCGGATAATTGGTATACGGTCTTTACAGGGTCAGACGTTGACAATGACGGCGACGGAGAAAAAGATTCAAAATGGATCTATATCTATGATGAGGCAGGCGAGACAGTCGGCCGTTACGCGGTATTGGTCAGGGATGCGACAAGCCTTTTAAATATAAATATCGCCAATAAACACAATCTCTCCCCTTTGAAGGTTACAGAAGGATGGACACCGCACGAACTTGACCTGCAAAAATTTCTTGCATCGTTCCAATTGGCGGATTCAGAGGCCGCGTACGAAGACATACAGGAGTACAGGTACGGGTATGACGGTGAGCCGGGTGAGGCAGGGGTAGATGACAACGACAACCAGCGCATCCTGGGCTCTGACGGCATAGACAATAATGCCGACGGCATCATTGATGAGGCAGGCGAGGGCATTGACGAACCAATGGAATTTGTCCCCCACGCGCCGTACGCCGATGACAATGCGTTTGAGACGCCGTTTGAACTCGCCAAGATAAAATCAATCCCAAGAGATAATTTCAACAACATCTACGCCTACATAACCTCGTATTCCGTTGATAAGAACACGGACGTGGAAGGCAGATTAAAGGAAAACATCAATTTCATGGACGCAAACGCCCTGGCCGTGCTTCTTCAAGAGGCCGGCTGCGCAGACCCGTTTCAAAAGGCAGTCAATATAAAGGATGCATGCGATGACGACTTCAGCCAGAGCACTGTAACAAAATTGTACAATAGGTTGTCTGCCATCAACAGGGGACCCATAGGCGACTGGATATGGAAGAACGGACATTATGAAAGCGATGTAAAGGACGGAGAGGAACTCACGTTTACCTGGATCAACCTGCCCGAGGGCGAATATTATATAGGCATGTTTGGCGTTGACGATGAATTCGTGGGTGAGGTCACGGTCAACGGCATGACCCAGCCATCAGTGCGGCATGGCGAGATAATGAGGTTCGGCGCAGTATCTTTTGAAAACAGGATACTGGAACTGAAAATCACAAACAGGGAAGAAGCAGAGGCCTGTTATTTTTCATACCTGGAACTCTATCCGCGGCTGGGACAAAAGGGATTTAGTTCTGTTGAGATCAGGGGCGTTGAAGGCATAAGGATAAATGAGGTGATGGTGAAACCGCATATCTCCAGGCAAGCCAGTAGCAGCGAGGACCCTGGCGGTGACTGGTCGCGGCAGGGCAGTTATTTTCAGAACAATGAACCCAATGGCGGCAAGGCAGGCGAGGGCGCGTGGACGTGGAAGAATGTGCCGGACGGTAAATATTACGCAAGGTTATTTGCGGGCATCTCAGGCCAGGCAATAGGCGATGTAGAAATAAACGGGGCGCGTTCAAGAGACCTGCTGGACGGGGACCTGTTTGGAAACGGCAGGGTAGTGAGCGTTACAGGCGGAAATATCACTGTAAGGATCCAGAACAACCTCTCGTCCGGCTCTACGTATTTTCAATCGATCCGGTTGAGCCAGGAGCCGGATGCAGAATACATAGAGCTCGTGAATCTTACGCCCAGAGAGGTGACCCTCGGCGGCTGGAGCGTGGAGGGGCCGGGCAAGGAAGGCTGGCCTGCGTCTATTCCGCTCGGGACTGTTATCGGCGCGGACGGACATCTGGTACTCTGCGTTGATAAAAATGATTCACAGGCAGGGATCAATAACAATGGAATATCATTTATATCTATCTGGGGAAAGGAGAGTTCCGCGGAGCTGCATTTCGTACGCTCGGTCACGCCTTCTTCAGACCTGCTTTCCAACGACGCGATCCCTGGCGGCAACATCATAACACTGAAGGACCCGATGGGACATATCGTTGATCAGGTGGAATATTTTCCAGGCAGTGTTGGCGAGAATACGGCGTTGGAAAAATCCGATCCGAGTTATGCCGGGGATTCGAATTCCAATGGCATACCGGATAACTGGTATGCCTCAAAGGCAGAAGAAAAGGCAACGCCAGGGCTCCCGAATGATAACGCAGGCATGGAAGAGGTGATATCAGAGGAGGAGATAATAATACACGACATCACAGAGGTGGAGGTGAAGAATAAAAATTTCTCTTCAGTGGGTGAGATCGCGTTTGTGTCTTCAGGACTAAAGGAATGGGATAGTATGCCTTTGGACGATATATCCAAGGTAGCTGACAGGCTGACGGTGTTTGGGCTCAGGCTTGAGGCAGAGGGGCATATTGTGCCTGGATCTGAAGACGGGTGGAGGGTTGTCCAGCGCGCATCTCCCCTGACAGACCATTTTGAAAGCGGGAGAGCAGACTCTGTTGGCTTGTGGCGCTGGAAGGAAAACTCAGGGCTCAGGGATGGATATTATACATTGAGGATATTCGGAGAAGAAGAGGAGGAGATCCAGGTCTCTGTGCATCTTGCTGATGAGACATGGACGAGTTTTACACCGCCCCTTTCGCCAGGCGCAGACGGAAGTATCCTCTTTGGAAATATCGAGATCGGGACAGAGAGCGAGGCCTCTACGCCGAGCGGCATATTGGAATTAAAGATAAAGAATGCCTCAAAGACAGGAGGCGCGCATTTTGATTTTATCAGATTAGACCCTGTAAACACCATTGATGGGAGGATCAATATAAACACTGCATCAAAAAAGGTCCTGAGCGTCCTGCCGGGACTGGATGATGCCGTGGCAGACAGCATTATAGCCAACAGGGCCTATGGGAACAGTAACGGCCTGCGGCTTGGCATAGGTGACCTTCTCTCCTCAGGCGCCCTGGGCTCAGACGATTCAGTCAAAAAAGAGATATTCAAGCAGATCTCAAACCTCGTTACCGTGCATTCCGACATATATAGGATTATCGTAACCGGCCAGATCATAGAGGGCGGCAACGTGCTTGCCGAGAAGAAGATCTGGGCCGTGTTCGAGCGCTGATAGCAGACGTCCTATTTGGGGAGCACAAGGCGTAGCGCAACTATTCAAATAACACAAAAAGCGTAAACTTTGTGCTTGATTATTTTTTCCCCAGGTATTATAATCAATCTAGTTATGGATAAGGTAAGATTTGGAAATTATACAAAGGCCGTTTTATTTTCTCTAGCGGTCTTTTTTATTTTTTACGGGGTTGCCTCGGCTGCGATTTCCAGCAGTGAAAATTATAAGCTTCATACTGTAATGGCAGACGGCGGAGGCGCGAGCGGCTCTTCGACAAGTTACACCGGAGAGAATAGCGTAGGCGCGCCTTTGGGCACATCCCCTGCCACTGGCACAAACTACAAGATCTATTCCGGAGTCCTTTCAACGTTTAATACCATACCTGATGTGGCTGTCGCATCCCATAACGACGGCACCTTGATCGTAGACGACACGCCGACACTGGCGTGGACCTACAGCGACAAGGACAGAGACGCGCAGCTCTACTACCAGGTCCAGGTCTCAAAGGATAATTTCGTCACGACTACAGTTGATTCCGGACTTATTGCATCAAGCGATAATGATTATACCACCCCGATTTTATCGACCGAAGAAGGAGGGATTACTTATAGGTGGCGCGTGAGGGTCAGCGACGGATTTGATTATTCAGGCTGGCAGGTTGCCACAGATGGTTTCAGGCTTACCACCGAGGAGATGGAGATGCCTGTAATCTGGGCAAAGGTTTCTCCGGTAGGGGGAGATATACCTGAGAGCTTATGGCAGACCTGCGGCACACCTTATATGTACTGGGAATATCCTGTGACAGGCAGTGATCTGGTTGGTTATAGTTATGCGTGGGGAAGCATACCTGATGACCAGATAGACAGCACAGGATTCTCTTATCAGACACCCGATGACGTGCTTTCTGACGGCACAAGGGTATTTAATCTCATGGGCCAGAATAAAGCTGGCACATGGACCGAGACCGCATCCTTTGAGATATGGATTGACAGGCACGCGCCTATTGTAGGGCAATATTCGCCTCTCAACGGCACGATCATTTCAACAGATCAGCCCACAATATCCATTAGCGTTTCAGACGAGATGAGCGGCGTGACCCCGGACGGCATAGATATGAAGGTAAATAAATCGAGCGTGGAGGCGGGTTATGATGAAGGCGCCCAGAGCGTTGTCTATATACCGTCTATTCCTTTGAGCGAGGGAGACAATGTTATATCCATCGAGGTGAGCGACCTGGTTGGGAACACGACCTCACTTTTGATGTGGAGTTTCATGGTTGATACTCAGGGCCCGACAGGTTCAATAATTATAAATAATCAGGACGCTGTTACAAATTCGATCTATGTAAATCTTGCCTTGAGCGCAAACGACGTCACCACAGGCGTCCAGGGCATGTCTATTTCGAATGACGGTGTATTTGATACAGAGGGCTGGGATGCGTTTTCGACAAGGAAGGATAGCTGGACTCTTCCTGCCATAAGCGGCACCAGAAAGGTCTATGTAAAATTCAGGGACGACGCAGGCAACGAGTCGCAGATATTCAGCGATACCATAGAGCTGATCATCATCGCGCCCGATACAGTAATAACCAGTGGCCCGAGCCTATCTACAAAAGCCACCACTGCCTTGTTTACCTTTAAGGCGACTACGAATGGCTGCGTGTTCAGGTGGAAATTTGATGATGAGGAGTGGTCAGAGTGGTCCACCGAGACCTTTGTGGAGAGAGAGGAATTGGGCGAAGGCAATCATTATTTCAAGGTGCAGGCAGCCAAGGATGTAAATAATAATGGAGATATCGACGCAGACGAGATGGATCCTGTACCAGAAGAAAGGACATGGACTATCGGCGAAAAGGTGACGCCTGAGATGCCGAAGAAGAAGCCATTCAGATTCTGGAAAGAAGAATAATCGCGGAATTTACGCGGAAGAAATCGTAAAACAGGGGTTAGGTAAGAAAATTGCCTAACCCCTTTATTTTTTGTAACCCCTTTATTTACAAATAGTTCTATCCGCTATCCGCTATCCTCTATCCTCTATTTTCTCCGCCTCCCTTGACAAGTACTATCTGGTAGTATATAGTTGTAGCACCCCCTATCACCCAATGATAGGGTATTTTAGTCTTTAGGAGGGGCATTATGAGCGAGGTGGGATACATGAAAAGGGAAAGATATTATTCCGCAGAAAAGGCTGCGCAGTTTTTGGGGATATCCAAGCAGACCCTGATCCGCTATGAAAATAAGCGGGTGTTTCCAAAGGCAAAGCGCAATGCCGTGAATGGCTGGCGGGAATACACTGAAGACGAGATAAAAAAACTAAAAGGCATAATCGGAAGGACTAGATAAATGCATAAATTTAACAAGACCTCCATAGGCCTTGACATAGGTACCCGCTTTATAAAACTCGTAGAGCTTCAGGGGAGCGGGGATAGTATTATATTGAATAGATTTGGCATAAAGGAGATCCCTAAAGATCTGAAGACAGACAGGGAAAAGGTCATCAGCCAGCTGATATTGCAGTTGTTCTCAGAAAACAATATAAAGGCGCGTAATGTAAATATCTCTGCAGGAGGACAGTCCGTATTTGTAAGATTTGTAAAACTGCTCCAGACAAAAGAGGAGAAGCTGAAACAGACCATGAAGTTCGAGGCCCAGAACCAGATACCCTTTCCTCTGGCAGAGGTGGCGTGGGACTGGTCGTTTTTGGACAGGGATAAGAAGGCCACGAGAAAGGCAGTGATAGTCGCCATAAAGAAAAATCTGGTGGAAGGCATGGTCTCAAGATTGAAGGCCATAAAATTGTCCACTAGTCTTATAGACGTTTCACCTGTAACCATCTACAATTGCATGGCCTTCAACGAGGATTACGACGAGGCAAAACTGGGTGCCATCCTTGACATAGGGGCAAAGACCGCGAATCTCGTTGTATTTAAAAAAGGCAATATATGGATAAGGAGTTTTCCGATAGCGGGTGACAGGATCGAAGAGACCAAAGAGCAGGGCATAGAAGAGCTTATAGGCGAGATAGAGCGTTCGATAGAATATTATTTTATGCAGAGCGGAGAAGATGCGCAGGGCGAGAAGAGACTGGATGAATTGATTCTGACAGGCGGGGGCAGCGCGATCGAAGGCATAGAGGCAACGCTTGGCACCAGACTTAATGTAAAGCCAAGGGTCATGGACCCATTCAGAAAATTAAGGGTCTCGAAGGACGCGTTTTCCAGCATACAATCCGGCGCTGCCAGGAATCAGCTTTCAATAGCGGTAGGGCTTGCGCTGAGAGACATGACAGGGTTAAGGATAGAGCTGAATTTTTTAAAAGAGATGATCTCTGAAAGCCATATCTTGACTCAGAAGAACGTGTATTCCCGGCTTTCTATAGCTATGGCAGCGTTGATAGTGGTAAGTTTTTCTGTGTTTATGAGGCAGGATTATTCTGTAAAGAGGACGAAGTTGGGAAAGGTGGACGAGATGCTGGGAGTCTACTCTACCTATGAACCAAAGATAAAGGAACTGCAGGATGCCGAGGATATGTTGAATGGAAAGATAGGCATCCTGTACCAGACAGTTGATTCCAGGGCAATATGGCTCGATTGTTACAGGGTCATCTCAGAGATATTACCCAGGGAGGTCTGGATAACGGATTCATCCGGCATCGTGTCTCTTGAGAAGACCGGGCTTGCGAGGCTTGATCTGAGCGGCAAGGCGCTTTCGTATCAGGCAGTCAATAATTTCGTCTCGGCCCTTAAATCCGCCCCGATCTTTACGGATGTAAAACCCATATCCTCTTCTATAGATACGGATGAGAATACAGGTGAAGAGATAGTGAAATTCAGCATAACCATGGACGTGGTGGTGACGGAGAGCGAAGGATGAAGATCTTAAAGACAGACAAGGAAAAGTTGATTTTGAGGAACGGCCTTATAGCTGTCGTGGCCCTGGCCGTGCTTTACTTTTTTGTGCTGAACCCGTTTTTAAAAGAGGGCAGCTCTATCCTTGATGAAGAACTTGATCGGAAGACCGGCGAGATAAAGAGATATATTGCCCGTACCGGTTCTCTGCCGTCCAGGGAGGGTTTTGCCAAGCTCGAAAAACAAAAAGAGGCCCTGGAGGAGAGATTACAGGAACTTGTGGATTTCGTGGACCCTGAAAAGGTGCGGGTCTCCGAGTCCAGCAGCGAGGCAGGACTTTATTTTATAGAAAGGCTGCATAGCTCGATAAAAAGATTTTCAAGCGCATCCCCTTCAGGAGATATAAATCTCCCTGAGGACCTGGGTTTTGGCAACGGCCTTCCCAAGGAGAGTATGGTGGGGATACTCCTGAGACAGCTGGAGACCGTAGAGGCGGCGGTGGATATTTTGTTAAAAAACGAGACCATAGAATTCGCCGCTATCAAACCCTTAAAGGCCATAGATTATATAGAGCCTTTGAGTAAAAAGGTCTTTTATACTGAATTGCCTGTCCAGATTTCAATAAGGACAGATACAAAGGCGCTTGTAAATCTTTTATTGGAACTCAAAAACCAGAGCCCCGTGGTTTCAGTAAAGGAGCTTCACATAAAAAGCAGTGAATTTGACACGGGCCGGATAGAGGCGAGCCTGGTGCTGAGTACGTTTATGGTGGCGAAGGGGACCGAATGATGTCAAAGGAAAAGATTATCTTTTGGCCGCTCCTTGCCGTATTTATAGGACTCATGATCTTTGGCCTTGGCTCTCAGGGAAAGAAAAAAGAGGCGACAGAGGAGCTGTTGAAGGATATAGAGCTGGCAACAAAAAAGACCATGGCCAAAAAAAAGGCCGCAAAGGAGAAATGGGATTTTGACGAAATAAGGGCAAGGGATATCCTGGCCGCCTACAATCTTCTTCTGGAACGCAGCCCGTTTTTCAAGGTAAGGCCCGAAGGAGATGTTGTAGAAAAAGTAGAGGTGATCCCGCTTAAAGAAGAGCCCAAAGAGCCTATCTTTAAATACAAGGGCAGGGTGATGATGGGCTCGACTGTCATGGTGATTATTGAAGACCATGGGACTGGAAAGAGCACTTTTGTAAAGGAAGGCGATATGGTCGGTGACTTCATGGTATTGCGTATAGATGATAAAGAGGTCGCGCTCAAGAAAAGAGGCGGGGAAGAGATCATACTGAGCACTGTCAAGAAACAGAGAGAAGAGAAGAAGGCAAAAGAAGAGACCGGAGATGAGAAAGATTAAAGCTGGGATTGGGATGATTAATTACGTAGAGATTCAAAAAATCCGCCGAAGCCTATCTTCTATGAAGATTCTTCTTTGGCGAAGGCGGATGATTAATTACGTAGAGATTCAAAAAATCCGCCGAAGCCTATCTTCTATGAAGATTCTTCTTTGGCGAAGGCGGATAATTAATATTTGGGTGATCGTTGCAGTGCTTTCATTGTCTTTTTATGGGCAGGCCTTTGCCTTATTCGATTCTTCTTACAGCAACAGATCCGCGATGTATTCAAGGGTCGACCTGAAGAAGTATTTTGAAAAGGCCATGTCTTTGTTTGAATCCGGCAGGTATAAGGAGGCGGTTGAATTATTTGAAAGTCTAATCGAAACAGAGAAGACCCAGAAGGAGTCCTATTTTACGCCTTTTGCAGAGATATACATCGACAAGTCCAGGGCCAGGATGAAAGAGCGGTTTATCCTGGAGGATAGGAAATGGGCGCGCATGAAAAAGGATGTAGTGGACGAGGCAGAGAAGCTGGCCAAGCAAGAGGCGGAGGAGATTGAAAGGGCGGAGCGGGAAAAGGCCTTGCGCGAGAAAGAGGCGAGACAGAAGGAGGAAGAGGCCAGGCGGAAGATAGAGCAAGAGGTCAAAAAGAAAAAGGCGCAGCAGTTGGCAAAGAAGGTAAGGGGCGTGTACGAGCAGGCCTTGAGGTATTATAAAGAAGGGAATTATCCCAAGGCCATTGTGGAATTTAAAAGTATTAAGGAGCTGGATCCAAAGACAAAACTTGTTGCGCAGGCAGGCCTTTTTATAGAAAAGGCGCGGTCCGAGTTAAAGAAGGAAGAAGAAAAGGAACTTCTGGCAAAGATGGAGGCAGCGAGATTCGCCAGGATAGAGATGGAGAGAGAGGAAACGCGCAGGCAGGCTGAGGCAGAACGTAAACGCATTGAAAGAGAAAGACAGGACAGGGAAAAGGCCAGACTCAGGGAGATCTTTGAGAAAAGGTTAGTGGCTACCGAGAAAAGAGAGCGGATTAAAAAGATAGAAGGCTACATGGATACAGCAAGAAGACATGCGCATGAAGAAAGCTATGAAGAGGCGCTGGAGGTCCTGGGTAAGGCCATGGCAGAGTTTCCGGAAAACGAGAGGTTCAAGGATATATTACACTATGTCGAGATACAGAAGGTAAGGATGGAAGAAAATGCATTGAAAAGGGCCAGGGAGATCACAGAGGAGAAGATGCTCTTAGAGGTGGCCAAGAAGCACCTGCTCCCTGAAGAAAAGATGGGCGTGCTGGAAAAGAAAAAAGACATAATCCCGCTCGTAAAGATCCCGGAGATAAGAAAGAGACTCAAGATACCCATAAGCGTTGACTTTAAAGAGGTAGAGCTGGACTATGTGTTGGGTTTTCTCTCTGATGCCACAGGCGTCAATATAGTGCCTTCGAGCGAGATAGATATGGCCGAGAAAAAGGTCACCATGAAGATAAAGGATATGCCGCTTGAGGAGGCATTGAGATATATATTGAAGGCGCAGGACCTTGTCTACAGGATAGAAGAAGATGCTGTCTGGGTGGCCACAAAAGAGGAGCTGGACAACGAGAACATAGATACCCGCGTGTATTTTATGAATCAGGGCATAGGGAGGTTCGCTGAATTTTCAGGGAGCTTGGGCGAGGAAGGCGGGGACTCATCGTCCACAGAAGTCAAGACAGTAAAAGACATACTTGAAAACTCTGTTGACTGGCCAAAGGATTCGAAATTGACGCTGGATGACAGGACAGGCGCCTTGATAATAAGCAATATCCCTTCGAACCTGGCGATCGTAGAAAACCTGCTATACAATCTGGACGTAACGCCCAAGCAGGTCTTGATAGAGGCAAAGTTTTTAGAGATAAAGGTGACCGATGTGGATGAGCTTGGTTTTGAGTGGAAATTGGACAGCGACTGGGGGACCAAGCAGAATAACGCGAAACAAAACCTACACGGCTTTTCATCCGGCAGCGGCGCGGATTTTTCAGATTTTAGCCGCTCAAGCGAGGGCTTCAATCTGACATATCAGGGTATATTGAGCCATCCGCAGTTTCAGATGGTCCTGCATGCCCTGAAAGAAAAGCAGAATGTAAAGACCCTGTCTGCGCCGAGGATAACCACATTGAATAACCAGGCCGCCACGATAGAGGTCATAGACGAGTATATCTATCCTACCAGATACGAGGTGAGTCTGGTGCAGTACGATATAAATGGCGACGGAGATTTTGACGATGCAGGTGAGACAGAGTGGGCAAATATACCGCAGGATTTTGTCACAAGGGATGTCGGTATACTCCTGCATGTCAAGCCAAGCGTCGGGGTGGATAATAAGACGATCACCCTCGCGCTTACTCCGGAGGTGAGCGAACAGGATTCCACGACTTCCGCGTATTCATATTCAGGAGGCGTCTCGATACCTAATTTCAAGACCAGGAATCTGAGCACGAGTGTTATTGTTGAAAGCGGCGAGACAGTTGTCATGGGAGGCCTGATAAGCGAGTCCAATACCAATACCGAGACCAAGGTGCCGTTCCTGGGCGATCTGCCTTTGGTGGGGGGGCTCTTTAGAAAAAATACGGACAGCATGGAGCGCAGAAATCTTTTGATATTTGTTACAGCAACTGTCTTGAACGAGGAGGAGGGCGTGATGGCGAGCGCTCCCGAAGAAGGGGACATAAAGAGATAATGAAAAGGTATACCCTTATATTTTTATTTATTATTTTATTTTTCCCTGCGGCGGATTCAGGTGCCTACGAGGTCAAGTCTCTAGAGCACGGAGAGGACAGGGATGTCCTGTCTATTGTAGAGACCCCTGAGATCAGGAAAGAGCTCCAGACGC
>JABMRA010000025.1 GCA_013202925.1 Candidatus Omnitrophota bacterium
AATTAACCCCCGTCGTTTTGTTTCGCTTCTGTTGAGCGAAGCGAAACAAAACGAAACAGCGGGGGTGAAATTCGGACTTATGACTTACGTCGCTTTGCTACGTAAGTCATGTCCTCATTTCACATTTTTTCCGGGGCGCTGACGCCCAGAAGCGTCAATCCGCTGGAAAGCACTGTTTTGATTGCCTTTATTAAAGCGATCCTCGCCTTGGTGACGGCGCTATCGTCTGTTACTACACGATAAGAATCGTAATAGGAATGAAAGAGGCGGGCCAGGTCCTGGAGATATGCTAACAATAAATATGGTTCAAGGTTATGGGCGGAACCCTGTACTATCTTCGGATATTGCATCAATGTCTTGATGATGTTGACCTCTTCTGGCTTATCCAGGACATGCAGGCCTTTTAGGGCGGGCGCTGCGTTGCCGGAAAAGCTGATGATGCTGGATATCCTGGCGTGGGCGTATTGGATGTAATAGACAGGATTGTCCATGGTCCTGGCCTTTGCGAGTTCCAGATCAAAATCCAGGTGGCTGTCCGTACGCCTCATCATAAAAAAGAACCTGCCTGCGTCCCTTCCGACCTCGTCTATTACCTGTCTCAATGTTATGAATTCCCCTTCTCTCGTAGACATCTTAATGGGTTTTTTATCCCTGTAAAGCGTGACAAGCTGTGCGATCAATATCGAAAGCGCGTCTTTTGCGAAACCGAACGCCTGACACGCGGCCCTCAGGCGGCATACATAACCATGATGATCAGGCCCCCAGATATTTATCACACGCTCGTACCCCTTTTCAAATTTTTCCTTGTGGTAGGCGATGTCAGGCGCGAGATACGTGAAGACCCCGTCCTTTTTTATAACCACCCTGTCCTTATCGTCTCCGAACTCAGTGGACCTGAACCATGTAGCACCTGCCTTCTCATACAGAAAACCCCCTGCCTTCAAAACACTAAGCGCCTTTTTTATTTTTCCTGATCCGGAAAGTTTTTTCTGGCTATACCACACGTCAAACGCCACGCCAAAATCCTTCAGGTCCTGTTTTATCATGCGCATGATCCGTTTGGACGCGTATTCGGCGAAGAATTCATCGGTCAAGGGTCCCTTTTGTTTTGCCTCGCCCTTTACAGCCTGGGCAATATCATGGATGTAGCTGCCTTTGTAGCCGTTTTCCGGAAATTCTGATTTTTCGCCCATTGCCTCCAGATACCTTGCCCGCACTGACCTTCCGAGGATGTCCATCTGGACGCCTTCGTCATTTATATAGTACTCGCGCGTGACCCTGTGCCCGCAAAACTCCAGGATCCTTGCCAGGCTGTCGCCGACTGCTGCCTGTCTCCCGTGCGCAACAGTCAGGGGCCCTGTGGGGTTGGCGCTTACAAACTCTATCTGCACCTTTTTCCCTTTTTCCAGGGACGAGCGGCCGAATCTACTCCCCTCGCGAAGTATCTTTGAGAGCGCTTCGATCACGGCCTTGTTTGACAGATAAAAATTTATAAATCCGGGCTTTTCTATCTTTATATCGCTAACCGCATCGTCTGAGGCAAGGGCCTCTTTTGCCTTGCCAGCAACACTGGCTGCAATATCCATGGGCGGCTTTTTCATTTCCCTGGCAAGGCGCATGGCTACGTTTGTGGAAAAGTCACCGAACCTCTTTTCCTTTGGTATCTCCAGGTAGACGCTTGCCAATATCTCCTCAGGACAATCCGGAAAAACGCCCCTTACGGATTTCTGTATTGCATCGATTATATTTTTCTCTATCTTTGACATAATATCTGCTTAAAAAATGCAGGGCGCATGTTGATGCGCCCGAATTCGCCTGATCTAGAAAATCTAACCCGATTAAAGCTAGTGTATCAGCGTTTCTTCTTTCTCTTGTCAAGCATCCCCAGAAAGGCCCTGACTATCTTCGGGTCAAACTGCGTACCAGAGCCGCTCAAAAGCTCCTGCCTTGCCTTTTTGTTGGACAATGCCTTTCTGTAAGGCCTGTCCGATACCATTGATTCATACGCGTCAACGACAGAAAGTATCCTCGCTCCGAGCGGTATCCTCTCTTTTTTTAATTTTCCTGGGTAACCTTTGCCGTCATACCTCTCGTGATGGCGCAATATAATCGGCGCCAGGTCGTTCAAAAATCCGATCTGCTCCACAATGCCGGCGCCGAGCACGGGATGCATTATCATTATCTTCCACTCCTCAGCGCTTAGCTTTGACGGCTTGCGGAGTATACCGACATCTATACCTATCTTGCCTATGTCATGCAGGAGACTGGCGTATTTCAATATCTCTTTATCGCGATTCGGGAGCTGGAGTTCTTCCGCCACGCTGATGCAATGCTCCATCACCC
>JABMRA010000026.1 GCA_013202925.1 Candidatus Omnitrophota bacterium
GCCTGGATCAGAATATATGGGGCATAAGTATAGAGTGCGGCGAACTGGAAGATCCATGGAATGAGCCGTTGCAGAATGCATATAAAATGACAGTGGATCCCAGGAAGGCGCCGAACAAGCCGACATACGTGGATATAGGGTTTAAGAATGGCGTACCTGTGAATATTGATGGGGAAAGATCCAGCGAGGTGGGCCTGATAATGAAACTCAATAAAATCGGCGGCAAAAACGGCATTGGCAGGACTGACCTTGTGGAAAATAGACTCATTGGGATCAAGTCAAGGGAGGTATATGAGGCGCCGGCTGCCTGGATATTACATGACGCGCATAAGGCCCTGGAGGCGCTTGTGCTCGACAGGGAACTTTTGCATTACAAAGAGAATGTTTCCCTGAAATACGCAGAGCTCGTGTATTACGGACTGTGGTTTACGCCTTTAAGGAAGGCGCTGGACGCATTTATAGATGAGACGCAGAAAAAGGTAACAGGCACTGTGAAAGTGAAATTGCTGAAGGGCGCGGTAAGCGTCGTGGGAAGAAAATCGCCAAATTCATTGTACAAAAAGGCGATGGCAACTTACGAGGCAGGCGATAAATTTGACAGGACCGTGGCAGAAGGGTTTATCAAGGTATGGGGGATGCCGTATAAAAACAGATGACAGAGGACAGAAAACAGAGAACAGAAAAACATGACTTCTGGCATCTGTTTTCTGATTTCTGAACATTACTGGAGCTTAACATGTCAAAAATGTGGGGCGGAAGATTCACAAAAAAGACAGATCCTTTAGTGGAGGGGTTTACCAAATCCA
This sequence comes from Candidatus Omnitrophota bacterium, assembly GCA_013202925.1. Lineage (GTDB taxonomy): Bacteria > Omnitrophota > Gorgyraeia > Gorgyraeales > Gorgyraeaceae > JABMRA01. Next base: position 807 of record JABMRA010000026.1, read on the forward strand.
TTCAGTTTGACAAGAAGCTGGCTGAGTATGACTGCATAGGATCTCTTGCGCATATCAATGTCCTTAAAAAGGCAGGGCTTTTGACCGGCCCGGAGTATAAAAAGCTGGAAGGCGGGCTAAAGAGTATACTTGAGTCGGCAAAAAAGGCCCCTTTTAAGGTGGACGATGCCTTTGAGGATATACACAGCTATATCCAGCATCTTCTGGAGAAAAAGGTCGGCAAGGCAGCGCTGAAGCTCCACACGTGCAGGTCCAGAAACGACCAGGTGGTCTTTGACACAAAGCTATATTGCCTGAAGAATATAACAGTTACTCTGGATCTACTGTCAGGCATTGTCAAGCAACTGGCTAAATCGGCAAATGCCAATGCCAGGCAGGCCATGCCTGGTTATACGCACCTGCAGCATGCAATGCCAGTGAGTCTCTACGATTATTTCGGCGCCTATGTAGAGATGCTGTCCAGGGATGCGAAGAGGATGAGCAATATCTTTGATAATATTGAGATAGTCATGGGCGCGGGCGCCCTCAGCGGCACTCCTATAGATTCGTCCAAGTACAGCGTAAAGATGATGCCGGGATGTTCTTTGTGCAGTCCCGCAAATGCCATGGATGCTGTAAGCAGCAGGGATTTTATTATAGAGACACTGAGCGCCCTGGCGATCATTGGGATGCATTTATCCAGAATGGCAGAGGATCTGATCCTGTGGTCGACAAAGGAGTTTGATTTTATTGACATAGACGAGGCATTCTGCACCGGCAGTTCGCTTATGCCACAGAAGAAGAATCCGGATGTCCTGGAACTTATAAGAGGCAATACCGGAAAATTATACGGGAATTTAATGAGCGTCTTGGTGATGATGAAGGGATTGCCGTTGTCGTATAACAGGGACATGCAGCTGGACAAAGAGCCGCTTTTTAGTTCTTTTGAGATAATACAGCAGGAATTAAAGGTCCTGGCAGGGCTTTTGCCAAAGATAAAGTTCAAGAAAAATAACATTGCCAGGCAGCTCGAAGACGAATGCCTGTATGCGACTGACATGGCAGATTACCTGGTGCAAAAAGGCGCGGCATTTAAGGATGCGCATACGATTATAGGTAAACTCATAGCGTACAAGCTCAAGAGCGGCAAAGAAATAAAAAAGATGGGCAATGAAGCACTTAAAAAATTTCATCCAGCTTTAAGCAGCAAGGTGATCAGAAAGATCATAGACCCGGAACAATCTGTTAAATCAAAGAGATCAGTCAGAAGAAAGAAAAGGTAGGTTATGCACGACTTTAAATACAGACACAGCGAACTTTACTGCGAATCCGTAAACATAGCAAGGCTTGCGAAAAAATACGGTACGCCGCTTTATGTCTACAGCAGAAAGACATTCCTGGACCACTATAGAAAATTGCAGGCCGCGTTCAGGGACGTAAGGCCGCTTATATGCTATTCAGTAAAGGCGAATTCGAACACCTCTATACTGAGGATGCTTGTAAAAGAAGGCGCGGGCCTTGATATCGTATCAGGCGGAGAACTTTACAGGGCGCTTAGGGCAGGCGCCTCCCCGAGAAAGATCGTGTACGCGGGCGTGGGAAAGACAGAAAAAGAGATCGAATACGCGATAAGGCAAAACAGCCTTCTTTTTAATGTTGAATCATTGCCGGAATTAAGGGCAATAGACAGCGTCGCGGGCAGATTGGGCAAGACCCAGGCATGCGCGCTTCGCATAAACCCTGACGTTAAAGCAAAAACGCACAAATACATTACGACCGGGCACAAACAGAATAAATTCGGCATTGATATCGCTACGGCAAGGAATATTTTCCTGAACCGCGGGCAGTTCGAGAATCTGGATATAGCAGGGGTGCACACGCACATCGGTTCGCAGATAGTGGACGCAAGGCCGTTCGTAAACGCGATCAGAAAACTGGCTGGTTTTGTGCGGGGCCTTGAAGCCGGAGGCATAAGGGTAAAATGGTTTAATATAGGCGGCGGGCTCGGGATAATCTATTCCGGCGAGAGGCCGCAGACTGCCCAGGAATACGCAAGGGCAGTTTTGCCGTTGCTGAAAAAGCTGAATGCCAGGATAATCCTTGAGCCAGGCAGGTTTATTTCCGGAAATAGCGGAGTGCTTGTAACAAAGGTCATCTATTTAAAAGAAGCGCCGAGGAAAAATTTTGCAATAGTGGATGCCGCGATGAATGATCTGATACGGCCGAGTCTTTACGGGGCGTATCATGAGGTGCTGCCGCTGAAGTCCGCGCCTTACACCACCTCAAAAAAGATCCGCAATTACGATGTCGTAGGCCCTGTATGCGAAAGCGGTGATTTTCTGGCGAGGAATAGAAGATTTATTGATCTGCAGGAAGGGGATCTCCTGGCTGTGATGAGCGCAGGCGCATACGGATTCAGTATGTCCAGCGTTTATAATTCCAGGCCCAGGGCGGCAGAGGTGCTGGTCGATGCCGGCCGCGCCAGGCTCATAACGAGACGCGAGACATACAGCGACCTCGTACACACCGAGAGATGAAGATGGGTAAACTGAAATTTACGAAGATGGATGGGGCAGGTAACGCATTTGTGGTAGTAGATTTTTGTCGTTCGTCGTTCGTGATTAGTGATTCGTTATCAAACCTGGCGCGCTTTCTTTGTAAAAGAAAGGCCAGTCTCGGCGCAGACGGGCTTTTGGTTTTGGAGAAATCCAAGAAGGCAGACTTCAGGATGAGGATATTCAATGCAGATGGCAGCGA
>JABMRA010000007.1 GCA_013202925.1 Candidatus Omnitrophota bacterium
GGCAAGGATCTCGGAGATATTTTTCAATGCCCCCGGTCTGTTTTCAAGCTCGACAACGATCACGTCCCTCTCGGTAATATTTTCATACCCATTACCTATTAATTCGCCGATCGCCTCTGTATTATTATTGGTTATAAATACAAGATTTCCCTGATCGCCTGTGTTGTTGGAGTATCCTGCTATTGTCTCCACGTTTATGCCGTGGTTTACCAAAAATGACATCATCCGCGACAACGCGCCGACCTCATTCCTGGTTATTACGCTGATCTCCTTTGCCCTTACCAGGTTTTTAATCACATATCCCTCCTTTTATAGATATGTGCATTTTAATACTTTTTTATAATTAAATCAAGCATCCCTAAAACTCTATCGATACTGCAGCGCCTATTCCTGTGCCCAGGGCATCCGCGCCTATGTCCTTCCAGCTGAACCTGTCGTCAATGAGCTCTTTTGTGAGCCCGACAAAAAGTGTGGTGAAAAAGGCGGTTATCTTTGCCTCTTTATCCGTGTAGCCATGGTCCTTTCTTAGGACATTGTACATAAAGGTGTCTATTGCAAAGGATGCTGTCAGGTGAAGCGCCTTGTCCTCGCCTGTCCACTCGTCTTCATCATCGCAATACGCAAGGGGCGGCAAAAAAAGAAAGCTGCAGAATAGGGATATGATTAAAAACGCGACCAGGGATCTTCTGATTTTTTCTTCCTCTTTACCTGCGCTATATAGAACGCAGGAGCAGCAGGCCGATAGCAATGACAATAATGGATAAAATACGGACAGCGCCGGCTGGCCTTGCAGCCCACCAGTCAAGCCCGGCCCTGGCCTTTGACCCAAAGGCCAGTATGTAGATAGCTTTTGTAAGTGCAATTACGCCAAGGATGGTCAGCACTACGGGCATTTTGCAGCTTGAGGCAACTGAGAAAAATACTACGGCAAACAATAGATTCAGGGCCCCGGCCGCATAAAGACGTTTTCCTTTTGCCCAAAAACCTATCAAATTCTTCATTACCTTTGGATTCAAGAGAAGAATAATACCTTCGAGCAGGATAACTATGCCTACGATCTTAACCAAAATAACCATGCCGCCCCCCTTCCTTTTTCACCGCTCACAACATGACTTTACATCCACCGTGGCTATTTCCCGACGGAGATCTTGCCCAGGTCCACGCCTTCCACCTCGTCCTTTAATTCCAGGTCCTGCATCTTCATCTTAAAATCGTCCACCTCGTCCTGTAATTTCTCCACCATCCTCGTGAGCCTGCCGATCTTGAGATCCTCTATCTCCCCCTTGAGCTCTGATAGAGTAGTCCTGTATCCCCTTTCCCATTCCTTAAGATTCTCCTTGATCTTTTCTATCGCGGATAAAAGGTCCTCTCGCTCCATCTTATTTTCGCTGACCGTATTCTCTATGCTGACATAAAGCTCCTTCAGTCCTCCTTCTAACTCTCCGAATTTATCCATGGTGGACCGGGCCTGTTCATCAAGATACGCTGTCTTCTGTTTGTATTCTCTATAGACAAAAAACCCTGCTGCATAACCGGCAATAATTGAAATGACTACGCTGATGGCTATTATTGTAATTATACTTTTCGCATCCTTCATTTACTATCTCCCTGCCATTTGCCTGCTGTAACTTTTTTTATCCAATCAAGGTACGGCCTGTGCCCCGCAAGAACAGGCATTGCTATTACCTCAGGCACGTCGTAAGAATGCCCCTGTTTGACAACCCTGGTAAGTTTTTTAAATAAGGTCTTTCTGGTCTTGGCTATCAGCAGGCATTCCATGGCCTTTTCTTTCTTACCCTTCCACCAGAAACGGGAATCAACGCCTCCTATTATATTCACACACGCCGCGAGGCGCCTGTCAAGCAGGACACTGCTGATCTTTTCTGCCTCTTTTTTATTGGCAGTCGTAATGAAGACTACTATATATTGCATATTCTACAAAATGCTGGAGATTATAATGCCGAACATTATTATGGCTATTATCACCTTGGCCACTATTGAACCGACCCTGCCCAAGACGCCTCCCACTCCGGCCTTCAGGGATTTCACAAGGTCTTTCTGCAGGGTAAGCTCTACCAAAAACGCGCCCAGAAAAATCCCGAGGAACGTGCCTGGCACAAGCCCTATCCCAAAAACAGGGACGCCAGCGATCGCGCCTATTATGCCGCCGGCAATAGCGCCGCCAACCGCGGCGTTTGAGGCACCGAATTTCTTACTGCCTATGATGACGCAGACGTATTCGAGCACCTCCCCGCAGAGATACAGGGTCAAAAGGATCGCAAGGGTCTGAAAACTAAGGACGGTAAAATCGGTAAGTGACGCGTAAATGATGGAACCCAGGAGAATGATCAGCGTCCCGAAGGTCGTGAAGAAAATAGCGGCAAACCCTATCAGGCCGAAGGATATCAGGATCGTTATTGCCAGAATTTCCATGTTCCTTTATTATAATACGCCGGTGCGCCTTTCGGCAATCAAAAACTTTAGTCCATGCCTATGTTCAGCAGGCCCTCGTAAAACTCGCGGTAGTCTTCTTTCTTGGTGCTGTTACGCAGGGCCATTGCTGCCTTGGGATGCTCGTTCATCATCCCGGATATGGCATAGGGAATGATATAGCCCCACTCTATCTTTTCTCTGAGGGGGATGAATTCTTTGGATATCAGATCCAGTATCGGGCGTATGTCAAATTTAGGGTTCTTCAGAAATCCGATCAATAATTCCAGAGGACAGTTCCCTGCTGCGCGCCCGATGCCATAGACAGTGCCGTCGAGATAATTTGCGTCGTGGATGATCGCCTCGATGGTGTTGCCGAACGCGAGCTGCTGGTGGTTGTGCCCGTGAAAACCTACCTCTCTTGTCTTCAGGATCTTTTTGAATAGCTTCACCAGGTGCTCTGTAGTCTCCTGATACAACGCGCCGAAACTATCGACGATATACACGACATCGACCTTGCTCTCTTCCTCGATCTGGTGAAGCGCCTCATCCAATTCAGGCCCCTGGTCGCGCGAAATGGCCATGATATTAATGGTGGTCTCGTAGCCCTTTTCCGCAAAATTGTTCACCATAAAGATCGCCTTGTCGACGTCCTTGACGTAGGCGGCGACGCGTATCATGTCCACCGGACTCTCGGACTTTGGTTTTACCTCTTCCATGTCAACGCGGCCGACATCACACATGATGGCGATCTTTACCTTGGATTCTATGCCGTCTATCGCGCGCCTGATCTCATCGTCTTCGCAGAATTTCCATAGGCCGTACTCCTTGGAAGAAAAAAGTTTTTTGGAATTCCTGTACCCCATCTCCATGTAATCCACGCCCGCGGTTGACAGCGCCCTGTACACCTCGCGGACAAACCTGCGATCGAAATCATGGTTATTTATAAGCCCGCCGTCACGGATAGTGCAGTCCAGCACCCTGATCTTCTCTCTGTACATCTCTCCTCCTTTAATTGTAATGATACATCAATGCTTCGAATATTATATCTATAATCAGGCGCCGCGTCAAAAGAAAAAGCCCAGTCCATATTTCTATGACTGGGTTGACTGTCAATTTAAATATGCGCTATTTTTTAGTTTGTCGTAGGATCTTTTAACTGCGCGGCTATCTTCCTGGATTCCAGGTCGCCGATCAGATTGCCTATGAATAAAAAGCTCAGGTCCAGAAATTTTATCCCGGCCTCCAGGGCTTTTTTTCTTTTGCCCTTTATGGCCGCGCTGGCTATCCACCTGACCTCGCCCTTGCATCTGGCGTTTCTGCCTGATGCGTCTCTAAATATCTCCAGATCTAAAATCGTGCCCGGCGCCATCTTCTTGAATATAGATATCTTCATCCCCCCGCCGCTTATGTTTTTCGTAACGGCTCGAAATTCTCTTCTGCCCCTGGAAAGCGTATATCTTACAGGGACCTCTCCCTCTATCCGGCGAAAAATCCTTCTTTCACTTTGGCTATACATTTTAAACCTCTACTTAAAGTATACCACAGAAAACGATTTCGTTCAAGTGCTGCTTTAAAAAGTCGCGTAACTATCTTAATTTACTGGGGTTGGAGTTTTTCTTCAACAGGATTTCCAGAAATGCGTCGACTATTGCAGGGTCAAACTGCGTGCCTGAATTTTCCTTGATTATCCCTATGGCCTCATGCTCTGAGAACGCCTTTCTGTAAGGCCTGTCAGATATCAGGGCCTGATACACATCGGCAATCGCGATAATACGCGCGCCAACAGGGATCTCTTCGCCCTTTAAGCCGCAGGGATACCCTTTGCCATCCCACCTCTCGTGATGATAAAGGATCAATGGTACAAGGCCGCGCAGAAACTGTATCGGCCTTATAATATCCACGCCGATCTTTGGATGCTCTTTTATCTTTTCGAATTCGAACTTCGTGAGTTTTCCCCTTTTAAGCAGGATGTTTTCGCTTATCCCGATCTTGCCCAGATCGTGGAGTATGGACGCCTGCTCCACGAGCCTTGTATCGGTCTTGGCCAGGCCCATGCCCCTGGCTATTTCCGTGGCATAGTAAACCGTGTTTTCCACGTGCCCGCCGGTATAACGGTCTTTCAGTTCAATGGTCTTTGCAAAGGCAAATATGGACTCGGTCAGGCTCTGATTCGACTCCCTGGTGATCTTTAAGAGCCGCTGTTTCATGAACTTTATATCTGTGGTCCTGTATTCCCTGTCTTCGGGAAAAATATCACCTTTTATGTCGGATGAAGAACAGACCCTGTCGCCTCCGCACTCCTTGACCATATTCAATACCCGTTCTGCTATCTCGATAAAATCCATCTCCTTGAAGATGCTGTCATCCTCGGGATAGGAAACAACTGCCACGCTCAGTCTCAACTTAACGTCATTTTTACCGTCTCCAAAACTATGCGTCTTGATAAAATCCAATATCCTCTGACCCATGCGCAGGGTGCTTGCCCTGTCGCTTCCCGGCAGCACAACAACGAACTCTTCGTCCCCGTATCTTATAACGTAGTCGTGCAGCCGCACCAGCTTTCTTAATTTCTTTGAGAACTGCCTTAATACCAGGTCGCCAAAGCCATGCCCATACACCTCATTTACTGATTTAAAATAATCTATGTCCAGCATTATCAGGGAAAGGGGCTGGCCGTGTCTCTTCGCGCGATAAAACTCTGATTCAATGATCTCTTCGAAGTAGCGATGATTATAAAGGCCTGTCTGCGGGTCCTTGAGCGCCAGCCTGCTCAACTTCCGGTTCGACATTTTAAGCTGCTTGTTCAATAATTTTAATTTTTCTTTGCTCTCCTGCAATGCCTTTGTCGCTATCCTGCGCTCAGTGATGTCGATAGCAAAGCCTGTCACACCGATAATATCGTCATTCTCATCCCTGCAGGGTATCTTGTCTGTCTCGACCCACCTTGTCCCTTTAACGGTCTCAAGTGGCTCGACTATGCCTCTCTTTGCACGACCCAGCAACATCACTTCCTTATCATCCCCCCAATACTTTTCCGCCTGTTCAGGCCAAAGCTCTGAGCAGGTCTTTCCTTCTATCGCTTCTTTAGGCATGCCCATTGCTTCAACAAAGGCCCTGTTAACACGAAGCATCCTGTTCTCTTTATTCTTGTAGAAAATCATGGCGGGGACAGAATCAAGCATGATCTGAAGTTCTTCCTGCTGCTTTTGCAATACCTTGGTCAGGATCATTTCATCCGTAGTCTTTTTGTCTCTCTCTGATAATGCATGCGATAGAGTGACCTGCTTGTGCATTTGCGCCAATCTATCCATAAGTTGATGTATAGTGCTGTTTTCGATTTTCATTTTAGCATAGCCCTCAAGAGAGAGATAGAAACACTTGATCTTTGCGCATTTAGTAATCCAGGTATTGAATTAGACTTAAAATTTCGCGTTAGGTGTGTTAAAAAAATTTAAACGCTTTGTTTCTGAAAGGGCCTCTGCTATATCTAGTATAAGTATATCCCAGGAAGCGCTTACTTTCAATGGGCAGGTCAATCGTTTTTACGTAACTTATTGCAATTAAAAGAATTACGAAAATATTTACATGTCTCATAATAGCCTTTGGTGTTTTTTATACAATCCTATCAGCTCGGCCTTGGCCATGGTGTGCCCGTCCATTGCCTTTTCCAGATCTTTCTTGCCCGCACCCTGTTTTAGGTCTATTTCTGTGTCCAGCGCGTATATCTTAAAAAAGTAGCGGTGTGTGCCTGAGGGCGGACAGGGGCCGCCCCAATCCTTCCTGCGAAAATCATTCATTGCCTGTTTTCCCGGGACACTATCTTCCTCTATCTTTGAAAGCAAAGGGATGTTATACACCACCCAGTGCACCCACATACCCATTGGCGCATCAGGATCATCCACTATCAACGCAAGGCCCTTCGCATTCTCAGGGATGCCTTTGATCTCAAGCGCGGGATTTATGTCCTTGCCCTGGCATGTGAATTTTTTCGGGATGAAACCATTGTGCTCAAATTCCGGACTGGTGATTTTCATGACAACGCCTCCTTCATCCTCACCCGCGCTGCAAGGACTTACCAAAACAAACAAAACCGTTATTAAAACAAAAACTGCTTTACTCATGCACCGAATGCTTGACCATTTAGTCCTGGACTAAATGGGCAAGCATTTTTGGGGTTATTCTTATTCCCGAGGGCTGGCTATGATGTCAAAGATAGTCCTTATAAGGGCCTCGGCCGGCTCGATCTCTTCTTGTTGCTTTTGAGTCTCTGCGCCGCCCTCGCCCTGCTGCTCTGTACCTGGCTCGGCCCCTTTTTCTTCCGGCCCTTCTTTTCTAAAGATCCTTTCGAGCAGCTCCTGGCCTTTTGAAACAGCCAGCTTCTGTATCACGTAATCAAGGTCAGGCTTCACAGATACATCAGGGAATCTGCCGTATATATCAACAGGTATTGTGATCATGCCCTGGCTGTTCTGCAGGTATGCGAATTCATCAGCTGCGTCAATAAATGCCGCTGAGAGGTCAGGGGGTATGAACAGATCGGAGCTCACGCTGATTGCTCCGTCCAAACTCAAATAACCAGAGCCCACAAGATAAAACGCGTCTGATTCTATGACTACCTTTTGAAAGACCAATTTCCCGTCCTTTATGGCAAACCCTGCATCCATAGGCTCGAATGCAGTATAGTTTTGCCTGAGAAGCTCTTTGTAACGCTCCGGCAGCCTGTTCTTTAGTTTTTGAACAAGGCCCGGCAGCATATCCAGCTTATCAAGGGCAACCACCAGGATATTCATATTTCTCAACACAGCCTCATCCAGCCCAACAGTGCCCGTAGCTCTCAATGTGTTTACAATATCCTCTTTTGCCGATCCTGACGCTGAAGACGCCATGCTCATGCTGACTATTCCCTCAAAATGCGGCCTGCCCGGCGCAACATCCGGCAGCAGCATACTGACATCTATATCCTTTAACTCAATATCTAGATCCAGATCCCGGCTGCCAATAATATTATTCACGCTCCCTTTAACAAAAAACCGTCCTTTTGCAAGGGCGCCCGTGAATCTCTGCAATATCAGATCGCCTTTACTCATCTCTGCCTTTAATTCTATGTCCTTAAGGGATCCTTTTACAGGAAGGATATCGGTCATGCCCTTTGAGAGGTCCACATATATATCTGAATCAAATATCCCTTTTGGGTCAAGCCGCAGTTTTTCTGAAGTGATAGCCAACTGGCCCGTTACTTCTTTCCCGATAATCTGCTGAGACAGGACAGATCTTCCAAGTGCGTCTAATGCGCTTTTTAAGTCAAACCTGTCCAGGTCCACCCTGACATCAAGGTTTTTGGCAGAGATCCCTTTATTCCCTACGTCGGGATAAAGGTCAGCTGTTACCTTTATATTCTCAGCGCCCCTGCCGAAAACCGAGAGGGTCGCATCAGCATGAATAGGGCCGTACAAAGACACGTCTTTGAGCACGGCCTCTGTCACGCCGATCCTGATATCCTCTTTAATGACGAGATCAAGGCCTCTTACAAATAACCGCTCTATCTGGATATCTTTTCTTATTAGGGGCAGAAGTTTTACCTTTGCCTCTGCTGACCCCACCTCAAGCATAACATTGCTCCATGTCTTCTCAGCATCCTTTATGGAGACCCCTTGCAGGTTTATGGTCACAGGAGGAAAGGCGCTCAGGGATATATTGGCTATCCTGATGTCTTTTTTTATTACCTCTTCTATCTTTTCTATCAGGAGGGGTTTGTAGCGATTCGCGTCAAAGGTCAACACGAAAACAAAAAGCCCTATTGCGGCTATTATGAAAAAAAAGATTATTACAAGAAACAGTTTTTTCATATTTGCTGAAAGAGCGTTGCCCTGAAGCGGCCCAGGTCTTTTAATATTGCTTCCAATTTCTTCAATCCAACCTCCGCATAAATACAAAAAGCGCAGCGGATTTTTTCAACCCGCTACGCTTTAGGGATTCACATCAATATCCTGCTTAGAACTTGTATGACACGCCTGCGCTAAATGCTTCTTCGTCAATAAACCTGCCTTCCAGGTTTATTGAAAACTGTTCACTTGCTGGTGTAGCTGCCAATTTAGGAAGAATGGTCAGACCGACAAAAGCACCGATTGTTTCTGAGGAATCCTTGCCGCTTGCCTTGCGTTCAACGCTACCAACAGTAAAGGTGCTGCCTACATCAACATCAGAATACTTTATACCTACATACGGAATAAAATTATCTGTCTTCCATGCCACCTCAAGGGCTGCCTGGATCTCTTCGTAACCCCCGTCGCTTAAACTGGTCAGCTGAGCATTAGTGTACGTGTTGGCGTCTATTGCTACCGTGTCCA
>JABMRA010000027.1 GCA_013202925.1 Candidatus Omnitrophota bacterium
CCTACCATGCGGCCGGCATTACTGACGCACGATTCTGTCAAACATGTTGCTAATCCTCCCTCTGAACAGTCATGAGCGCTCTGGATAATCCCTGAGCGAATCATCTCAAGGCACGCGTCCTGAATCGCCTTTTCCTTCTTTATATCAATCTGCGGGTCTCCTTTTTTCATCTTGTGCACGTGATAGAGGTACTCACTCCCACCAAGGCCTGCGCTGTTCTCGCCCAAAAGCACTATCTCGTCGCCCTGATTCTTGAAATTCTGCGTAACGCATTTTTCCGCATCCTCAATCAATCCCACCATCCCCACCATCGGGGTCGGGTCAACCGCGCCCTTGGGACTTTCGTTGTAGAAACTCACGTTGCCGCTTATAACAGGTGTTCCCAGGGCCTTGCACGCATCAGAAAGCCCTTCTATGCACTTGTGGAACTGCCAGTAGTTCTCAGGCTTCATGGGATTTCCGAAATTCAACCCATCAGTAACTGCTAAAGGCCTTCCGCCTGCGCATACGATATTCCTGGCCGCCTCAGCCACTGCCATCATAGCCCCATCATGGGGATTCAGGTAACAGAACCTGCCGTTGCAGTCCACGCTTATTGCCAGGGCCTTTTTGGTCCCCTTGATCTTAACAACTGCCGCGTCAGAGCCTGCCCCGACCAACACCTCGTCCTTCTCTATAAACGTAAACTTTTTATACGCTGATTCTTTACTGGCAATAGTCGGAAGATCCAGGAGCTGCAAAAGCACCTTATTATAGTCGCCCGGCTCAGCCAGGGAATCAAAAGACGCGCCCTTTGTCTCCTTTAAATAACCAGGCTCCTTGATTTCCCTGTCATAGAGCGGCGCCTTTTTTGTCAATGCATCTGCAGGCACCTCGCACACTGTAACGCCGTTTTCCTTCACCCTCATGATGCCATCGTCGGTTACCTTGCCGATCTTCACGGCATTGATCTTCCATTTGTTCAATATCTCCAGCGCCTCTTTTTCAGACCCTATCTTTAATATAGCCAGCATCCTCTCCTGGGATTCTGAAAGGAGGATCTCGTAAGGGGTCATGTTCTTTTCTTTCTGTGGGACTAGTGCCACGTCTATTTCAATACCAGTGCCGCTGCGTGTAGCTGTCTCGCATGAAGAACACGTGAGCCCTGCTGCGCCCATATCCTGCATGCCTATAACCACTTTTTTTTCAATCAATTCCAGGCATGCCTTGCGCAGTCTTTTGCCGAGCTCGGGATCTCCAATTGCAACAGCGTTCGGTGTTGATGAGGACTCCTCGGTGATTTCCTTTGAGGCAAAACTCGCGCCTCCCACGCCGTCTCTTCCTGTATCTCCGCCGATATAATACACGGGATTGCCCTTACCGGATGCCACGCCTCTCACAATATCTTTTTGTTTTACCACGCCGATGACGAAGGCATTCACCAAGGGATTGCCTTCGTAACTCTCGTCAAAATACGCGTCGCCGCCTACTGCGCTGATCTCTCCGACATTCGCGTAATGGGCCAGGCCCCTGAAGACCTCTTTGAATAAAAATTTCACCTTTTCGTTGTCCAGGCTGCCGAATCGCAATCCGCCTAAAACAGCAACAGGTCTTGCTCCAGTGGTAAATATATCCCGCACGCATCCGCCGATACCGGTTGCAGAGGCCTCGAACGGCTCTACCGCGGAAGGGTGGTTATGGGATTCTATCTTAAAAGCCACTCCTAAACCATCACCGATATCAACAATGCCTGAATTCTCCTCACCCGCGCCGACTAAAACCTGTTTTGCCTTTGTCGGAAACATCTTAAATAGTTTTCTGGAATTTTTGTAGCTGCAGTGCTCTGACCACATGGCTGAAAAAACTCCCAGTTCCGTAACGTTAGGGGTCCTTCCGAGCAATTTTTTTATGCTGTCAAATTCCTGCTCAGTAAGGCCCATTTCTTGCGCCATTTTCACATCAACTGTCACTGTATTCTCCGTTGTCATGGAACAGCCCTCCTCTTTTTTGTCCTGTCAAGATCATTAACCAAGGATAGGCACTTCTTTGTGTCTTGCTGGGATTCTTCTTTGCGCCAAAATTGACGCCTCTGTCAGCAGATAACTACGCCATTGTAGTCCAGGATATATTACTATAACTAAAACAGCGTGGCAAGAGAAAAGTGATTTTAAGGTTCGAGTTTGATGGGGATTTCGCCTTCGCGGGTAACGCCCATTGATTCCCGGGCTACTTTTTCAACGTAGTCCATGTCTTCTTCCAGCTGCGCCTTTTCCTTATTAAGTGCCGTATTCTCATTTTCCAGCCGCTTTATCTCATTCTCCAGGTACAGATTCTTGGCCCTTAATTCCATGAACTTTGCATAGCCGGGCAGAAAAAGCACGATAAGGACTATTGCTGCACCTATATATATGGGTTTTATCCTTATTTTGGCCATGGCAATGCGGCGTAAATTGCCTTTGTCCCAAGATCTTCTTCTATCCTCAAAAGCTCATTGTACTTACAGATCCTGTCAGTCCTGCACACTGAGCCGGTCTTTATCTGTCCTGTGCCCATTGCCACCACAAGATGCGATATAGTGGTGTCTTCTGTCTCGCCTGAGCGGTGCGACACAACTGCGGTGTAGCCATTTTTCTTAGCCAGATCAATGGCCTCTATGGTCTCTGTAAGTGTGCCGATCTGATTCACCTTTATGAGAATCGAATTGGCAACACCTTTATCAATGCCCATCTTCAAGCGCTTTACATTTGTAACAAACAGGTCATCGCCTACGATCTGCACCTTCTTGCCTATTTTTTCTGTCAGCGCCTTCCAGCCATCCCAGTCATTTTCTGCTAGGCCGTCTTCAATAGAGCAGATCGGATATTTCGAGACCCAATTCGCGTAAAAATCCACCATATCGCTGGCGCTTTTTTCAGGCGAGGCCTCTGCCCTCAGCATATATTTTCCATTTTCATAGAAAGAACTCGCTGCTGGATCAAGCGCAATAAATATATCCTTGCCGACCTTGTACCCGGCCTTATCGATTGCCTGCAGGATCACCTCTATTGCCTCTTCGTTGGACTTCAGGTCAGGCGCAAACCCGCCCTCGTCGCCAACAGCGGTTGAAAGCTTTTTATCCTTCAGGATCTTTTTGAGATTCTGAAATATCTCTGAACCCATGCGAAGCCCTTCCGAAAAACTCCTTGCGCCCTTTGGCATTATCATAAATTCCTGCAGGTCCACGTTGTTGTCGGCATGGGCGCCGCCATTCATGATATTCATCATCGGGACAGGAAGTATATTCGCCTTTTCTCCGCCCAGGTATTTATAAAGCGGCACCTTGTTAAAATTCGCGACTGCCTTTGCCGCAGCCATTGAGATGCCCAGTATGGCATTTGCGCCGAGCCGGGATTTATTTTCGCTGGCGTCAAGAGATATCATTGAGCAATCGAGCATTGCCTGGTCTGAGGCATCCTTGCCTTTCAGCGCAGAAGCGAGCTCGCCATTTACATTGCCAACTGCCTTTAAAACACCCTTTCCCATGTAGCGCCTTTTGTCGTTATCGCGCAATTCCATTGCCTCGTGCTCGCCTGTAGAGGCGCCGCTTGGGACCGCAGCCCTGCCCATCACGCCAGAGGACAGAATAACATCCACCTCTACCGTAGGATTGCCGCGCGAATCCAGGATCTCCCTGCCTATTATATTTTTAATCAATGTATCCTTTGCCATAAAATCTCCCCTTTCTATATTCTATATTAGAGGTAAATTATATTAGCACACTAACACATGCTTGTCAATCCGCTCTGGTTGACACTCCTGTATTATTATGATATACTCTTTTCACATAAAGGAGAAATGTCTTATGGATATTTTAACGCTGCGCAGGTTTAAGATGTACCTGATGATGCATAAGATCAAGTTCATCATAACCTTTGTTGTCACCGCGCTTCTGATATTAGCCGTATGGGGTTTGTCGTCGCTTGAATCATTCTACCGCCATCTTACCCTCGCGCAGATGCCGATAACGCTCCTTCTTTCGGGCGTCCACGCCGGCATATTCGTATTTATGTATATGATATTCCTGCGGGGTGGATTTACAAGGATCAAACAGACAACAATAAAAGGTCAAAAGGTAAACGTCCACTGGAATGACGTCATAGGTATAGACGAGGCAAAAGAAGAGGCATGGGAAGTAGTGCAGCTCATAAAAGACCGCACGCGGCTCTTAAAGATCGGTGGTAGGATCCTCAGGGGCCTCTTAATGGTAGGGCCTCCTGGCTGCGGAAAAACTTACTTAGCAAAGGCCATTGCCACAGAGGCGGGGATTCCTTTTATATCCATGTCAGGAAGTGAATTTACAGAGATATTCGTGGGCGTAGGCGCCTCCCGCGTGAGAAAACTGTTTAAAAGGGCAAGGGATCTTGCATATGGATATGGCGCTTCTATCGTGTTCATAGACGAGCTCGACGCCATAGGCAGGGCACGCTCCTTCAGTTTTATGGGAGGCGGTCAGGAGACAAATTCGACGCAAAACCAGCTGCTGGTAGAGATGGACGGGCTCAAAGATAAGGACTTTGATGTCATTGTAATAGGCGCGACAAACGCGGCAGAAGGAATCCTGGACCAGGCACTCTTAAGGCCTGGAAGGTTTGACAGGAAGATATACATAGACAGGCCCAGTCTTGAAGGAAGAGAAAAGGTGTTTGAATATTACATTAAAAAAGTAAAATATGATAAAAATATAGACCTAGGCCGCCTGGCAAGAAAGGCAGTATATAAGTCACCTGCTGAAATAGACAATATAATAAAAGAGGCTGCCCTTATAGCCACAAGAAACAAAAGAGACACTGTAAGTTACGTTGACCTGTCCGAAGCCATGGAACGCATTGACATGGGCATGAAACACAAAAAGCAGATGACAAAAGAAGAACGCAAGATGGTAGCCTTCCATGAAGCAGGGCATCTGGTTACAACGTATATCTTGCATCCGACAGACGATGTTTTTAAGGCCTCTATTATATCGCGCAAGGAAAGCCTGGGGGCAGTATACCGCCAGCCCAGGGAAGAACTGTATACGCGCAATAAAGAGGCATTGCTCGCAGATATCAAGGTAAGCCTTGGCGGCTATGTTGCGGAAAAAATACATACCGGAACTACCTCGAGCGGAGTAGCGGATGATTTTAAAAAAGCAATGGGAACAGCCAGCTCAATGGTATGGAAACTAGGCATGAGTGATGCCGGTTATATAGGCGATTACACTACGCTCGCTGGATCTGCGCAACAGCCTACGTCTTTCCTCTCTCAAGCGCTTACAGAAAAACTAAATTCTGAAACAGATAAAATCTTAAAAAAATGCCTTAAGGAAGTAGACGATCTCCTCAAAAAAGAATGGCAGATAGTAGAAAGATTCGTCAAAGAGCTTCTTGAAAAAGAAGAATTGGAATACGACGAGATAGAAGAGATATTTAAGGAGTACGGAAAAACCCACTTCTCCAAGCCTGCATGAATACCCGCCGCTTAATACTGTTATTTGCGTTTCTTCTCCCTGTCTCAATATCTTCATGTGATAACGCCGCCAAGGTGACCTACTCAAAAGAAAAAGTAGAGCAATCCGTAATCGAACTCTGCAAAAAGGAATACAAGCTTGATGTAGAAGCAGAGATCAAGGGCTCCACTCTCGGTGTCTATATACCTATAGAGGGGCTGGTGGACGCTGAACTAAAACTCGATCAATCTGCCGGAGAAAAAATAGAAGACGTTGCCCTGTCCATACACAGGGTCACTATGAGTACGGACAAGCCTCTAAAGTTCTATGTCCTTACAGCCAGGGACACAAAGACCATGGGCGCGGAATTTGTCCTCACAGGATTCGTCTATGACGTGGTGCGCGTGCGGCTCCTGGATATCTCAAGGGGCGAATACCACAAAAGGATACTAAGGGACTTTAGATTCAACCCTATTATGGCAGGCCAGTCAAAGATAGAAGAGCTTTTCAATGCCCTGAACGAAGATTCGCCTCTGGCCCAGAACATAAAACCTATATTCTACCCGATATATACGATCGGGGAAAAAGGCAGCCAGAAAATAGAGATCGTAGGGATAGACTCTAAAGAGATCTCGGCGCAGGAGTCGCTTTTCTATGTAAAGACAAAGGAGCACTACGCTCCCCTGCCAGGATTTGATGTATACAAGGCCCTGTTCCCCCAGGGATTTGACAACGAATACCTGATCCTTATTAATATTGCGATGTTCCCCGATCCCGTAAAAGAGATCGTTTCAAAGTATTTCTACTCAGGCACTGAAATCAGGCAGCGCGATCTAAAAAAGACCTTTGATCAATATAACGATATAGGGTATATCGGGATAGACGGCCTTCCCAAAAGGGACCTGGACGAGAGATGGTTCCTGAGTCAACAGATCGCCAGGCGCATCAAGATGGTCTTTGCGGAAGATAAACGCCTCAAGGAAAGATTCACTGTCCAGGCGTCGGACGGCGCAATAGATAATAAAATATTCCGGCTCAGTTTTTCCGTTGCTTCGAACGAACTCTCGGACAAAAATGATGAAATAATATTTTCTGAGATCCTAAAACTTGCCGGGTGGGTTTTTCACAGATACTCTTTTGAGGATTTTGAAGGGATCGAACTTATAGATACACGGCCCGGCGGGAAAAAGGTCTTTCTGTCAAAACACGACCTGGAAAGATTCCGCAGAAACAAACTCAAGATCTCTGCCATCCTCCCGGAATAGTTTACACTACAGGATCCTGACCTTCCGGCCTTCTATTTTCAGCTTACCTTCTACGAATAACTGGATCGCCCGCGGGTATATCTTGTGCTCTTCCTTGTGAACGGCCTCTGCAAGCGTCTCCTCTGTATCGTCCTCCATCACCATGACAGGTGCCTGCAGGACTATCGGGCCTGCGTCCATTGCCTCTGTCACAAAATGCACTGTTGGCCCTGTCACCTTGACCCCGCATTCAAACGCATCCTTTATACCGTGCGTGCCCTTAAAAGACGGCAGAAGCGCGGGGTGTATGTTCAGGATCTTGTTCTTGTACGAATTTATAAAATCTGCTGACAGAAGCCTCATGTATCCGGCAAGCACTATTAGATCTATCTTCTCTTCTTTCAGTTTCTTCAGTATTGCTGATTCGATTTCTTTCTTTGATTTAAATGCCTTTCTCTCTGCTACAAATGTCCTGATCCCGGCCTTTTCCGCACGCCTTAACGCAAAGCAGTCCGCTACATCAGAGACAACAAGCCCCA
>JABMRA010000028.1 GCA_013202925.1 Candidatus Omnitrophota bacterium
CTGTGCTCTGTAAGAAGCAGTGCATTTTCAGAAATACCCAGCGAGACCTTCTTTACCAGATCGATCTGGATCTCGTACGCCTCTAAAAATCCAGTTTGCCCCAGATCGATTACCTTCATACCCCGATATCTCCACAAAAATGCCTATTTGAAACGGACCTTGTATGAATCCAAGTGCCTGGACAGGCCTTCTATCTTTGTCATTTGTTCTATCGCGCCTTTCTCTTTTTCAAGGGCCTTTTTTGAATAAGAGATCGTGTGCGAGCTCTTCAAAAATGAGCGGACGCTAAGGCCTGAGAAAAACCTGGCAGTCCCTCCTGTTGGCAGCACGTGACTGGGCCCTGCAACATAATCGCCTATAGAAACAGGTGAATAAGGCCCGATAAAGATCGCCCCGGCATTGTTTATGAGTTTCAGGATCCTGTTCGGCCGCTTTATGAGTATCTCAAGATGCTCGGGCGCGATCCTGTTGATGATCTCGGCTGCCTGATTGAGATTTTTCGCAAGCACGATGTACCCCTTTTGTATCTCCTTTTTCATTGCCTTGGCAAATTTCTTGGATGTAGTCACAAGCACTGCCAGGCCCTTCAAGTGCTCTGCCTGGGCCAAAAGATCCTGCACCACATAGTCCTTGTATAAAAAGTCGTTTGCCAGTATCGCGACCTCGCTCGGCCCTGCCAGCATATCTATATCCACATATCCATAGACCTGTCGCTTTGCCTCAGTCACATAGTCATTGCCTGGCCCAACGATCTTGTCCACCCTTGGGACTGTCTTTGTACCAAAGGCCATGGCTGCTATTGCCTGCGCGCCGCCGATCTTGTAAACCTCGTCGACCTTCAGGAGGTTCGCCACTGCCAGTATGTGCGGGTCAACGCTGCCGTATTTGGTCGGAGGGCTTGCAAGGATTATCCGCTTTACCCCTGCTATCCTTGCCGGCAGGACACTCATGTAAACGCTCGAGACCAGAGGCGCGGTGCCTGCAGGTACATATACGCCCACGCTCTCGATAGGCCTGAATATTTCCCCTAATTCCACGCCCTCTGCCTCTTTTATCTTCCACGGCTTCGGCAATTGCTTTTTGTGGAACTTTTCCATGTTGTTGATGATGCCCTTAAGATTTGATATAAAATCCGTATCAATGTTCTGGTACGCGCCGTTGATCTCGCCTGCTGAAACCTTCAAGTCCTTGATGGACAGCTTGACCTTATCAAACCTCCTCGTGTATCTGAGAAGCGCCGTGTCCCCGTCCTCCCTCACGTCATGGATGATCCGGCGGACCTTCTCTGTCACGCGTTTTTTATTGGAATAATACCTATCGCATAGTTTTTGTGTTTCCTTGCTGGATAATCTTAATATTTTCATAAATACCTTTCTACTACTTTTTTTGATCTTTCTAAAATATCAAAAATATTTTTACCACCAGCTCCGCCAGCTTGAGCAAAGTCAGGCCTACCTCCACCTTTCAATCCAACGGAATTGCCTATGTCGTTTAGGATTTTACCTGCGTCTAATTTTAGCTGCTCCTGCTTTGGGAGGTTGTTAGTCCCAACCACCATGTAAGTACAAAGGCTGGTTCCCGAAGTAAGCACGTATATAACTTTATCTTTTTCCATTCGCTGCTTTATAATATCAGCATGCTTTCTTAATGAACTAATATCCGCGTTTTTAATCTCACTAACAATAACCTCATAACCTTTTATCTTTTTATGTTTCTTTAAGATCTCCTCTATGTTCGACTGCGCATGCCTTGCGCTGAACCCCTCCAGGCATTTTTCCAGCTCCTTGATCCTCGCTGAGCGTTTTTCTATTTCCTTAATGAGGTTTTCCGGCGCGGTCTTTAACTCGTCCGCTATCCTTCTTACAAGCTCTTTTTCTTCTTTGATCTTTTTACCAGCCGCGTCTCCTGTGACTGCCTCTATCCTTCTGGTGCCGCTGGCAATGGATGATTCCGAAATAATCCTGAACCTGCCTATTGCTTTTGTGTTTTTAACGTGTGTGCCGCCGCACAACTCCATGCTGTAATCGCTCACAGAGACCATCCTTACCCTGTCCCCGTATTTTTCCCCAAAGAGCGCGATCGCGCCCTTGGCCTTTGCCTCGTCAAAACCCATCTCCTTTACCTCTACGCGGCCATTTTCCTCTATATACTTATTTACGAGTTCTTCTACCCTGGAGAGCTCCTGGTCTGCAAGCGCCTTGAAATGCGCGAAGTCAAACCTCAGCCGGTCCGGCGCCACCAGCGACCCTGCCTGCTTTACGTGCTGGCCCAGGACCGTTCGCAAGGCATTGTGTAAAAGGTGCGTGGCTGTGTGATTTTTTCTAATGTTTTCTCTGCGCTCTAAATCTATCTTTGCTGTTACCTTGTCGCCTGCTTTTAATTTGCCTGTCTTTGGCTTGATATTATGCTGCACCCGCCCTGCAATATCAATTGCGTCAACGACCTCTGCCGCGACCTTTCCGTCCTTGATCAACACGCCTGTGTCGCCTATCTGGCCGCCCTTCTCACCGTAAAAATTCGTCTCTTTTAAAAAAACACCATTTCCTGTGACCTGCAGGACCTGGGTATCTATCTCTTCCTTGTCTTCTATGAAAATCGTCTCATCAGGCAATTTTAGTTTTGCGTCGCCCTTGACATCAAATATCGCGCCTTTTATTTTGCTGGAGCCCCGCGACTTTTCGCGCTGCCCGCGCATACACTCTTCAAAACCCTCCATCTCCACCTTTACCTTTTCAGCAGCCGCTATCTCCTGCGTCAACTCAGGAGGAAAGCCATAGGTATCGTACAGTTTGAACACTGCCTTGCCGGCGATAACGCCTGAAGGGCCATGCATCATCTCGTTTAATTTTCCAAGGCCTTCTTCTATCGTATTCTTAAATCTCTCCTCCTCTGCGAGCACCACCTGCGCGATATCTTCTCTGCGCTCTGCGAGTTCTGGATATGGCTTTTTCATCACCCTGGCCACTACAGGGACCAATTTATACAAAAATGGTTTTTCAAGCCCGAGAGACCTTCCGTACCAGAACGCCTTTCGGATAAGCTTGCGTATTACATAACCCCTTTCTTCATTCGAAGGCAGCGCGCTGTCCGCGATGGCAAAGGTAACAGCCCTGATGTGATCAGCAATGGCGCTTGTCTTTTTTTGACCCTTTGCCTTTTTGCGGGAAAGCCCCTGTATTGCCTCTATGATCGGCGCGAACGAATCTATCTCAAAATTCGTCTTCTTCCCCTGCAGCACCCTGGCAAGCCGCTCAAGCCCCATGCCTGTGTCTATATTTTTATTCGGCAATGGCTCGAGTCTGCCGTTCCCCTGCCTGTCAAACTGCGTGAATACCAGGTTCCATACCTCCACGCCGTCTGGCCCGCCATAAAAGATCTCAGAGCACGGACCGCATGGCCCGTTCGGCCCCTGCGCCGGCGCGTTCGACGGCCAGAAATTCTCCTTTGCCCCTAATTTCAGGATCTTTTTTGCCGGGACCTTAACAACATCCTTCCAGATGCCGTACGCCTCAGCGTCATCTTCATATACAGACACCCATAAGTCTGTTGGTTTCAGGCCCATATCCTTTGTGAGAAACTCCCACGCCCATTCTATTGCCTCTTTCTTAAAATAATCGCCGAATGAAAAATTCCCCAGCATCTCAAAGAACGTGTGGTGGTCCGGGGTCTTTCCGACATTTTCCAGGTCACCTGTCCTCAGGCACTTCTGGCACGTGGCAGCCCTGCGCGGCCCCTTTACCCTGCCCAGGAATTCCTCCTTAAACTGGTTCATGCCCGCGCCTGTAAAGAGCAGCGTGGGGTCATTCGCAGGCACGAGCGAAGCGCTGGGATAGACCTTGTGCCCGCGCTCTTCAAAAAACCTCAAAAACCTGTCCCGTATCTCATCAGCCTTCATAAACCCACCGACTACTTTTCCTTTACTACTACATACCCCCTGTATGTCCCTACCAGAGCATCGCCTTTGACCTTTTTAATCGCCTTCCTGTAGTCCGTTATATTCTTAACAGGCATCCTGTTTATTTCGTAGATCACATCTCCTGCCCTTATGCCAGCTGTCTCAGCAGCGCTCTCCGCCTCCACAGCAACAATGAGCACGCCGGTCTCGGCCTCCAGATTAAAACGTCTTACTGCCTCAGGCATGATCTCAGAAACCTCAAGCCCTCTCCAGGATTTAGTATCCGCGTCCTCCTCAATGGCCTTGTCTGTCTTTTCCTGCGCTATCACGGTTTCATCCTCCGGCCTCTCTCCTATCTCCACCCTCATAGAATAGATCTTTCCGTTCCTGATTACGCCGAGGATCACCTTACTGCCTACATCCTTTTTCAAAACCATCCTGATCACATCCTGCGTGGTCTTTACCTTTTCATCGTCGAGGGAGACTATTATGTCCCCTGGCTCCAGACCTGCCTTTTCTGCCGGGCTTTTCTCCAAAATCCTGGAGACCAAAACGCCATAGCTCTCCTCCAGATTAAAATACGCTGCCAGTTCAGCATTGATATCCTGTATCATCACGCCGAGCCAGCCGTATAACACCTTTTTGCCATGCTTCAGATCCTCCATTATCTTCCTGGCTGTATTCACCGGCACTGCAAAGCCAACGCCCTCTGAGCCGCCGCTCAATGTAAAGATGGCAACGTTTATGCCTATGATATCTCCGTAGATGTTCAGGAGCGGGCCTCCGCTATTGCCTGGATTAATGGCAGCGTCTGTCTGTATCAGGTCAGTGTATTCCCTGGCGCGCCTGTCTGTCCTTGGAAGGCTCCTGCGCAAGGCGCTCACCACCCCTACAGTAACAGTCGGCTCCGGGTTCTTCACTGCAAATGCAAATGGATTGCCAATGGCTATTGCCCAATGCCCTATCCGCACACTATCTGAATCGCCTAATCTGGCAAAAGGGAGATTCCCTTTTGATTCGATCTTTACCACAGCCAGGTCTGAATATATATCAGAGCCGGTCACGTGTCCTTCGAATTCCCTGCCGTCAGGAAGGGTGACAGTGATCTTGTCTGCGCCGCTGATCACATGTTCGTTTGTAAGGATATGGCCTTCTTTATCAATGATAACGCCTGATCCCAGGCCGGTCCTTTTGAATTCCCTCTCAGGCCCTGGCATAAAAAAATCATCGAAGAAATCGTTAAAGAAATCGTCCTCGAACCGGAAAAAGGGACGCTGCCTGGTCATGTAGCGCTCTATGTGCTCAGCGCTTATGCTGACAACAGCAGGGCCCACCTCTTTTGAGACCTTGACAAATGCCTCCTGTAAACTCGCGGCCTCCTGTGTCGGCTCTGCATAGACAGAACTGGACAGCAAAATCACTATCAAGATAAAAACTATCCTGCGCATCTCCCAATCCCTCCTTCAAAAAATTGGTGCCAGGCACCGTGCCAGGCACGGTGCCTGGCACCAGTCATTATTTTACTTTTTAGCTTGGGGTCCGGCTACCATTGACTCTCTGATCCGCTTCTCGATCTCGTTAGAGACCTTGTCGTTGCTTCTCAGGAATTCCCTGGCTGACTCCCGGCCCTGCCCGAGTTTCTCGCTGTTAAACGTTATCCATGACCCGGTTTTTTCCAGGACCCCCGCATCCACGCCTAGATCCAGAATAGCGCCCGATCTCGAAATACCTTCATCATGCATGATCTCGAACTCAGCCTTCTTAAAAGGCGGGGCGACCTTGTTCTTTACAACCTTTGCCCTTACCCTTATGCCGAGGACAGCGTCCCCTGCTTTTATATTGCCTATCCTCCTCAGATCGATCCTCACTGAAGAATAAAATTTCAATGCCCTGCCTCCGGTGGTGGTCTCAGGGCTGCCAAACATGACACCGATCTTTTCTCTTATCTGATTGA
>JABMRA010000029.1 GCA_013202925.1 Candidatus Omnitrophota bacterium
CGATGGGATCGAAGTAAAAAAGATATCACCTATCTATGAAACAGGGCCTGTAGGCGGCCCGGCCCAGCCCAGATATCTGAACGGGGTCATAGAAATAGAGACAGGGTTGAGGGCAAGAGAACTTCTTTTGCTTGCACAGAAAATAGAAAACGATCTTGGCAGGCAAAGAAAGATGAAAAACGGACCCCGCACAATAGATCTGGATATACTAACGTACGGCGACATGACAATGGACGAGCCGGATCTAAAGATCCCTCATCCCAGGATGAAGGAACGTGAGTTTGTGCAAAGGCCGTTAAGAGACATCATTGGCAATCCAGCCTCAGAGGTATTGTTATGAAGGTATATAGAAGCATAAAGCCATTAATAGAAGAAATAGGTAGATTAAAACGCAAACAAAAATCCATAGGCCTTGTGCCTACGATGGGGTTTTTGCACGAGGGACATCTGAGCCTTATGCGAAGGGCAAGAAGGGATGTGGCATGCGTGGTAGTCAGTATTTACGTAAACCCGATTCAATTCGGCCCAAAAGAGGATCTCAGGAAATACCCCCGTGATTTGAGGCGGGATACGGATCTTTGCAGAGAAGTCGGCGCGGACATATGCTTTATCCCTGATACAAGGACAATGTACCCGGATGGATTTTCTACTTATGTGAATGTCGAAGACCTTGGTGATACCCTTTGCGGCGCGTCGAGACCAGGACATTTCAAAGGCGTCACCACAGTCGTTGCGAAACTTTTTAATATTGTAAGGCCGGACACAGCGTATTTTGGCCAAAAGGACGCGCAGCAGGCGATCATCATTAAGAGGATGGTCGCGGATCTCAATATGCCTGTAAAGATAAAGGTGGTGCCTATTGTCAGGGAGAGAGACGGCATTGCGATGAGTTCGCGAAATATCTACCTGAGCCCTGACGAACGCAAAGAGGCTGTTTCGCTGCGCAGGTCTTTGGATCTGGCCAGGGTCCTGTACGCAAACGGAGAAAGGGATCCCAGGGAGATAATAAAAAAGATGCGCAGGGCGATCCTTAAAGAGAAAGACGCAAAGATAGACTATCTGTCCATAGTAGACCTTAAGGACCTAAAGGATATCAATAGGATCTCCAAGAATGCTTTAGTGGCAGTCGCTGTAAAGATCGGAAAGACAAGATTAATAGATAATGTTATATTGTCAAATTCGCAGACGGCCTGACGGCCTATAATTTACGTCGCTACGCTCCGTAAATTATCTGCTCATTTGAAAGGGGTGTGAAAATGCTTCGTACAATGCTAAAGGCAAAGATACACGGCGCAAAGGTTACTGAGTCAAATCTGGAATACAAGGGGAGCATCACGATAGACTCTGACATGCTGGAGGCCGCGGATATCATCCCCAACGAAAAGGTGCAGGTGGTGAATCTTAACAATGGTTCCAGGCTAGAGACGTATGTCATACCCGGCAGAAACGGTACCGGCATCATCGGCATGAACGGAGGGGCCGCGCTCCATGCGGCAATAGGCGACAGGCTGCTTATAATGTCATACGTCTTGATGGAGACAAAGGACAGCGTGGTGTATAAACCAAAGGTCATTTTCGTCGACGACAAAAACAAGATCACGAATAAGAAATAGGCTATGAAGGCATATAACAAGACAGCAGACATCAAATATAAAGAGAATCTGAAGAAGAAGATCGCCAGGCTCAAGAAAGAGCGCAATGCCGTAATAATCGTCCACAACTACCAGCGCGACGAGATACAGGATATCGCGGATATAAGCGGTGACTCGCTTGCGTTGTCTCAGGCGGCAGTAAGGGCAGATGCCAGGGTCATTGTCTTCTGCGGCGTGGATTTTATGGCAGAGAGCGCATCGATACTTAACCCAGACAAGATCGTGCTCCTGCCTGTCAAAGAGGCCGGCTGTCCCATGGCAGACATGGTAACCATCGAGCGGCTAAAGGAGAAAAAGAAGGAATATCCGAACGCCGCAATCGTCTGTTATGTAAATTCCTCTGCTACTATCAAGGCAGAGAGCGACATATGCTGTACCTCTTCCAATGCCATCCAGATCGTAAAATCTCTAAAAGACTACAAGGAAGTCATATTTATCCCTGATAAAAATCTGGGCAGGTACGTACAGGATAATGTGCCGGAAAAAAAGATCATCCTGTGGGAAGGGTTCTGCCCCACGCATATACGCGTGTCAAAGGAAGAGATACTAAGGGCAAAAAAAGAACACCCTGATGCCGAGGTCATTGCCCATCCTGAATGCAATCCGGACGTGATCTCTGTCAGTGACCACATCTGCTCAACAGGCGGCATGTTTAAATATGCCAAGGCGTCAAAGTCCACGTCATTTATCATTGCCACGGAGTCAGGTATGCTGTATGGATTGAAGAGGGCCAACCCTGACAAGCATTTTTATGTACCTTCAGAGAGATTGGTGTGTCCGACCATGAAACTTACTACACTGGGCTGGGTCGCGCATTCCCTGGAGGCAATGGAATACCAGATCAAGATCGAGGGAGAGATAAGAGAGCGTTCATACAAGGCGCTTGAGCGTATGCTCAGGGTCTCCGGCGAGAAATCAGGCGCCGCTATATCAGGTGTTTAATAAGAAATGATTACACAGAAACGTCATTGCGAGTCGAACTATTTTGTGGCTCAGGAAGCCCGCTTTTTATGAGATTGCTTCACAAGTAGACTCTGTAAGACGATTCGCAATGACGAAGGTGTTTTTATGAAAAAGATAGGGATAATCGGTTGCGGGACTATTGGCACGGCCGTGGCAGAGTTTATACAAAAAAGACTCAAGGCCAGGGCGCGGATAGTGGCCCTTTGCGACATTGATCCAAAAAAGGCCGAATATCTCGCAGGAAAGATAAGGCCAAGGCCTGCTGTAACCGTCATTGATAGTTTAATAAAAAGGAGTGACCTGGTAATAGAGGCCGCGGGCATGAAGGTCTCGGGCCTGGTCGCGAAAAAGGCGGTCCTGCACAAAAAAGACGCGCTTATCATGAGCACTGGCGGGCTGTTGAAAAATGCCGGCCTGATCAGGAAGGCCCGGGCAAAAGGGTGTAATATATACATCCCAAGCGGCGCTATCTGCGGGCTGGACGGACTAAATGCCGCCAGCATAGGAAGAATAAAAAAGGTGACCCTGACTACAAGGAAGCCTATAAGAGGATTAAAGGGCGCGCCATATTTCAAAAATAGGGACATAGACAAGATAAAAAAAGAAACCCTTGTGTTCAGCGGCAATGCCGAGGATGCTGTAAGGCATTTTCCGAAGAATATCAATGTGGCAGCCACGTTGAGTCTCTCGGGCATAGGGCCGAGACGTACAAAGGTAAGGATAATCACTTCTCCGAGATATACAAGGAACACCCATGAAGTGGAGGTAGAGGGCGAGTTTGGCAGCATTTTCGCGAGGACTGAAAATGTGCCGTCCAGGGAAAATCCAAAAACCAGCCAGCTGGCTATATTCTCCGCGCTTGCAAAGCTAAAGGAGATAGTCTAAGTGAGGACGTGACTTATGGAGTCCGAAGGACGACATAAGTCACTGTCCGAACTTATCCCGAGCGAAGCGAGGGATCTCATGAGATTGCTTCGTTGGGTCGGTTTAATAGTTACCTCGCAATGACGAGGAGGTCATTGGGTATGGAAAAATGCAAGAATTACGAAAAGAACATGAAGGATTGTCCGTGCACGTATGAGCCGTGTTCGAGAAAAGGGTTTTGCTGTGAGTGCCTGAGGTATCATATGAAAAACGGCGGATTAATTCGCACGTTCAAGGAAGCAAAACAGAGGAGATCAGGTTATGAAAATCTAGGATTTTCATAACCTGAGTACTCATTAAAATAATAATGAGAGGGGGTGAGACAGAATGGCAGAGAAAGTATTGAAATGCGGCATAAAGAAGCAGAAGGGGTATCTCTATTTCATCGATAAGAAAGGAGATGTCTCCAGAGCGAAGATGGCGCGCGGCGGAAGAAAGAAGAAAAAAAGAAGGAGATAAGAAAACTAGTTCAGCCCCGCCCTTTTGGTTAAACGAGGTACAGTGTCTGGTACCAAAAGGGCGGGGTGTCTTTATGTATGCGTACATTAGTGATAGGCCTACTATTAATACTCCTTTTTGTCTCCCAGATAAACACTATACTGGATATAGATCTATGGTGGAATCTTAAGACAGGGGAGTATATTATAAAAAATCTTGAGGTCCCGCGCTTTGATATCTTTTCCTACACATTAAAGGACAGGGCGTGGGTAGATCATGAATGGCTGTCGCAGGTATTCTTTTACCTTGTCTTTTCAGGATTCGGCTGGCTGGGGCTCAATATACTCAAGGCCGTTCTTATATCTTTATCTTTTTCCCTGCTTTTCTTTTTGGCCTCTGCGCATCTCAAAAAGATCTTTTTCCCGTTATTATTTCTGCTGCTCTCCATCCTTGCCTTTGGCTACAGGTCATTTGTAAGGCCTGAGATATTTTCTTACCTGTTCATGGGCATATTTTTCTATATCCTTGAAAAAGAGAAGGGCCTGCGCGCGCTGCCTTTTTTACAGATCATATGGGTAAATCTCCATGGTTATTTTATATTGGGCCCCATACTCGCGCTTTTATATTGCATCGGGGATTTTATTTCAGGAGACAAAGGCAGGGCCAGGAAATTTGGAATGCTTTTTGCCTGGCTGGTGCTCGCGTGTTTTGTAAACCCGTATTTTTATAAAGGGGCGCTCTATCCTGTAAATGTATTGATAGACGCCTTTACCGGGCAGAGATTATTGATGCAGAGCGTTTCCGAGTTAATGATGCCTATAAGGTCCGGCTATGCCAGATTCCTTTTCTTCTGGGTCTTCGCAGTGTTGGCGAGCATTACTTTTATCATCAATCTCAAAAATGTCAGGATGAAGCATTGCCTGGTTTTTATGTTTTCCTTTATCGCCTCTTACATGGCGGTTAGGAATATGCCCATGCTTATATTCTTCGGCATGCCCATAGCCGCCATAAACCTGAACAGGGCAGGCCTGACAAAAAGGCTGTCTGAAAGAAAATATTATGCTGCATCAATACTGATCATATGCGGCATGCTGT
Source organism: Candidatus Omnitrophota bacterium (assembly GCA_013202925.1). Classification (GTDB taxonomy): domain Bacteria; phylum Omnitrophota; class Gorgyraeia; order Gorgyraeales; family Gorgyraeaceae; genus JABMRA01. The sequence goes on from JABMRA010000029.1 coordinate 5,073, forward strand.
ATTTATTCATTTCCAATAAGTACTACATAGTCACCAATCAGCATGGATTACGAAAGACAGAGTCCATGTTTTCCGGGCATTTCATGCCTTCCGGCGCATGTGATTTCCTGGAAGAGAACGGTATAAAAGGCCGTATATTCAATACGCTCGATTTCGGACCATATATAGGATACAGATTTTATCCTGAGAAAAGGGTCTTTATTGATACAAGGACGGATCTGTACAAGGATGACTTTTATAGATTATACAGGAGGGCGCAGAACTATCCGGCAGATTGGCGCAGGCTTCACAGGGAATACGATTTTGAGATAGCGGTATTGAGGCATATATTCAGCGGCACAGTAAGGATAATGAGGCATTTACATGAGAATGCAGACTGGAGACTGGTATACTATGATGAGAATTCCTGCGTGTTTTTAAGCAATACCCCGCAGAACGCCGGTGTCATAGATAGGTTTGAGATAGATTTTAGCAGGAAGGATGTGCTCGATTCAGACATTGACATAAATATAGCGAG